>JAZUMX010000590.1:0-9305 GCA_045603865.1 Thermoguttaceae bacterium | reverse complement strand
GTTCGCTGTTGCGGCGGGAGCGGCTGCGTCTGCCGCGTTCTGACCTATCGGCATTCCAGGAACGGCGGTCGACGCCGTCAGCGCCGAATTGGATGCGTCCGGACTGGACTTTGGATCTGTCAAAACCATAGCTGGCGGGATTTCCGTTCTCGTTCTGTCACGCAGGGCTTCCACCTGCGGCGAGGCAACGACGATCACGCTTTTCGAGATTTCCCCTTGCTGAACTTCTCCGACTTCTTCGGACTCGGATTCAATCTGAGGAAGCGCTTCCATTTCCGCAACTTGTTCGGCGGGAGCGTCGACGGAATCGTCAATCGGCAGGGCTTCTTCCTGCGGCGGCGTCCAAAGCGCGTATAACATTCCGTCCAACTGAACCTGCTGTCGGGTTTGAAGCCGAGCGCCGCGCCCGTCTTCCATGCGAACGAAGACGTCAATAACATTGCCTTTGGGCTTCTCTTTCGGCCACGCCAGTTCAAACAGAATTCCGTCAGGCTGCGGCGCTTGCTTGATTTGCCGTTCCACCTGAGCGGGAGAAATGTCCCAGCGGGCGACTCGCGCCTGTTCGCCCTGCAACGACGGGTCGAGAGCGACAATCGTAACCTGCCCAACTGCGACGGCAAATTCGCCCTGTTTTGTTCGGCAGTTGAGAACCATTCGCAGTCCTTGTTCCTGGCTGTCAAAATCAATCTGAAGCGGACCGATCTGTTCCGGGTCAAGTGAAATCTCGGCAATGTCGGAAACGTTTACCGTTGGCAGCAAACTCAGTTCCGGCAGCGCAGGCTGCAGGGACGTCTGGGAACCGTTATTTCTAAAAAGATTTTTCGGTACGTTTTGAGACGGCGAACTCGGAACGGAAATATTCGGCTCGCCGTTCGGGTCAACGTTAAGCTGATCCAACGGGGAATCGAAATCGCCCGCCGGCTGCGCTTCCGGCTCCTCAGACAACCCGGTATCAGGATTGACCCATTCATGCCGCGAAGACCTTAACGGAGACGGCGATGAAGACGGCGCGGGGCGACGTGAAGAGGACTTGGGTCTCGGCGCGCCTTTGCCCTCTGGAAGCTGCGCTTCCAAAGCGTTAATTCGCCGCTGCTGATGCTGCATAAAGGCGTAATTCTCCTGAATCCGGCGTTCTAACGCGATATTTTCCTGTTCCAGCTCCTGCTGCGCCTGACGAGACGTTTGACACCCGCCAAGGGCCAACGCGCCTAAAGTCAGAACGGCAAAAGCCGTCGTTTTGAAAACGTTAGAATGTACGGATAATTTCATAAATATTCACGCGGGGAATTACGCTCATTTTGCGTAAAAGGACGTCCAAAATCACTCGTTTTGAAAGTCGTCAGCTATGAAACGCTTGCTATGCGCTCTAGCCCAACAGGATACAATATCCTGTGTTTACTACTGGACTGATTATCCCAGCTGCTCAATCTTGTAGCAAATATTTCAGATTTAATCAAGAGGAGTTTTTAAAAATTCGGAATGCGTAATGCGGAATGCGTAATTACGCAAAGCGCCGCTGGAAGATAACCTGCGTTCCGATTATAAATTCTCTTCATTTCGGAGCAACTATTCATCACGAAGCGCAACTCATGTTTTGTTATCAATGCAAAGACGCCGCCGGAGGCAGCGGCTGTGTCGCTAAAGGAGAATGTGGAAAAAGCGCCGTTTGCGCTGCGCTGCAGGATTTTCTCGTTGAGATGACCCTGGGCGTAAGCGTCTACGCGGCTCGAGCCAACGAACTGGGCGCGTTCGACGGCGACGTCAACGACTTTATTCAAAACGCGCTCATTGCAACCATGACCGGCGTCAACCACAACGTTCAAAGCATCGTCGGGCTGATACATCAGGCGGCGGGCGTACGAGGGCTGGCAAAAACCCTGTACGAAATCGGATGCGCTCAAACGCGAACAGAACCGTATGAGCTTACCGGCGCATGGGACGTTTCTCCCGCTGAAGACCTCGATGCCCTTTTGAAACAGGCGAGCAGTTTTTCCATTCCTCATCGACGACGCCGAGAAGGAGAAGACGTCGTCAATCAGCAGGAACTGATCCTCTACGGATTAAAAGGAATTGCCAAAGTCCTTCAAAACCAAAAAAAACGTCCGCATGATTTTCATCTGGAAACCCGGTTCAACGAACTTCTCGATTTCCTCGCCGGTTCGCCAGACGACGTCAACCAGCTTCACAAGGCGGCGTTGGAAACAGGACGTCTGTACCTGGAAGTCCAGGAAGCTCAACACGATGAAAGTCGTTCTCTGCCCAAGAGTTTTGAAAACATTATCGACAGGGATAATCCGTGCCGCAGCGTTACCATTGAACTCAATGGAGAAGAAGAGCTTTCAGACGCGCTCCGTTTTATCAAGGCGTACAGAAGTCATTGGCTTCGCGACTGCGAACAGAAATCCATTTCGGAGTGGTCTGTCGATAGAATCGAGCCGTTTGGTCTGAATATAGAGTTCAACTGGACGTCTCAGGAAAGCGTCAGTTTTTATTTGGCGGTTCGGTCAATGGGAATCGACAATATCCGCCTGAATCCGCATCCTGCGTTTTTGAAAAAACACAGCGTTGCCAAAGCGTTTATTTAGGCAGTAGGCAGTAGTAAGTTTTAAGTGGTAAGTGATAAGTGGTAAGTTTGATGCGCGCTTGCGTCCTAACCACTTACTACTAACCACTAACCACTTAAATTCTCCTCTCGCAACTCGCTAATTATTCAACCGTATGGTAATTGTCCCAGATTGAATCCAGCTGCTGCAGCGCCGCTTTGATTGGCAGCAGAATTTTATAGCGAGTCGTTTCCTCTGTCTCGCCGGGAATGACTTCAACAAGCTCTTTTTCAATCAGCTTGCGTAACGCGTCGTCTTCTTCAAAGTCGATGTCAAAATTAAAGGCTTCCAACAATTCCGCTTCCGCATAATCGTCCATTTCCTTCATGGTCAAATGGCGATCTCGGTGAATGTAAAGAATGTAGTACGCCAAAAGAGCTTCTTTGACCTCTTGCGTTTCCGCCTGGTCAAGCAGCATGTTTACCGCGGCTACGTTGTTGGAAAGGCTTTTGTGATACAAGCTTTCCGAGAACTTTTTCATGCACTTGGTTCTGGAATTGAGAAAGCCAAAAATGCCTTTGAGAAACGCCAGAATAATGCCGACAAGAAGCAGGACAAACACAACAATACTAAAGGCCGCAGCATAAATCAGCTTCAAAATAGCGGTGCCAAATCCGGCAAAAAAAGTTCCCCCCACCTTGAACTTGTCAAATAACGGCAAGTTCAGTTTAACTTCCGGAGCGACAATTTTCAAATGTTCAATTGGAACGTCGCGGAACTGTTTGGCAATAATGCTTCCCGCCTGTTCTTCCGGAACGAAAACCGGTTTTTCGCCCCTGGCTTTCATTTCTTTGACTTCTTCTTCGGTCGGATTGGTTTTGTATTCCGCCAAAACAAAAATGCGGCAAAACTGCAGCGTCTTTCGCTTATGCTTCAGCAGCCAGAAAAATCTATCTGTAACGTCCACCTCGCGAATGCCGCGATAAAAGACGTGGAACTCCTTGAAATGTTTTGTATCAACCTGGACAGACAACCCTCCAAAAGGCTGCAGGGTTAAACACTTGTTAAAATCTTCCTGAGTCATGAGCCGATAATTGCTCACTTCAAGGAACTTTTGAATGCCGTCAATGAGAACTTTACGCTTTTCGACTTTGTCGTCTTCCGTAAACTCCAGCTCGTAGACGGTTTCTTTATCCGGATTGAAAGGCGCAAAGGCGTCTTTGAGCTTGAGAAAATCCTGATGATAATCCAGATGGTAATGTTCTTCAAACATCAACCCCAAATAGCGAATTTCCTCTTTTTCCTCATCCGACAACGTCGATCGCTCCAGGATTTTATCCAGCATGACCTCGTATCGGATCGGAATGAAATGCTCGCGCTGAGAGGTAAAATTCAAATTCAACTTGGTGTAGTCGACTCCTCTGGAAAGCCATGACAGAAATCTGTCAACCAAAGATTTTTTGGATTTATCATTACTTGCGGCTGAATCTGATGACATAATGCTTTTAATGTGTGGATATAAAACGACAAATTAAACAACGTCCTGACGGCGCCGTCAAAGACTAACGTAACAACAAAACTGCAGCCGTAATGGCAGCTCCGATTGCAATTCCAATTATCGCCCAAAGCCAACCCGGGACTTTAAAGCTTCCCGAAGCTCCCTTTTGAGCGCTCTGAATCGCTTCAATGACTTCCTTCATGCTCTTATAGCGATCGTCCGGATTCTTTGCAAGCATTTTTTGGAAAACGGGGTCCAACGCCTGCGGAATTCCCTGACGCACGCTGGACAGCCGCGGAATTGGCGCCCTTCGGTGAGCCATCAGCTTTTCAGCCAAATTATTTTTGGGGGTGTTAAAGACCGGGCGGCCGGTCAGAAGCCAAAACATTGTACAACCCAAAGAATAGACGTCGCATCGAGCGTCTACCGCAGAAGCGTTGGTCGCCTGTTCCGGAGCCATGTAGTCGGCGGCGCCAAGCATTTGTCCGTCTTGCGTGAGCTGTTCGTCAAAATCGCCGTCGAGAAGAAGGTTGTTCTCTGCCTTTGCGGTAAGAAGCCCGCCAACTTTGACAACGTTGGTTTCATCCAAAAACAGAACGTCAGGACGAACGTTTCTGTGATAAATGCCTTTCCAATGCAGATACTCCAACCCTTGAGCCGCCTGGCAGACGTAATCCAGAGCCTTTTCCACCGTCGGCAGACCGTTTTGACGGATGTACGTTTCCAAACTGGTTAACGCTTCGCACGGAATGACGTAATAAAGCGGATCGCCCTGCCCGTCTGAATCGGACGCACAGACGATGTTGTCGTGATGGAGCTGAGAAGAAAGCTGAATCTCTCGAAGGAATCGTTTGGCAATTTGTGAACGCTGCGCCAACCGTTGAGGGAGTACTTTAATCAAACACTTTTTCCCGGAAAGCGAGTTAACCGCCTGCCACATCGATCCTGCCGCAGAATCGTCTCTGAGTTTCAGAAGTTCGTACGGCCCGATTTTATAGCCAGGCTCCAGTTTAATCTCGTTCGACATGCCTTTTTTGAACAGTTTCTGGTCGTAGGCGTCTTTCCGAACCGGGTTAAGAAGCGTATCCGAAATAATTTTAAGCTCATTGAGCAGCGTCTGGGCTTCCGCTCCATGAATGCCAAGCAGCTCTTTTTGAAGCTGTTGACGGCGGCGCTTGCACGCGGCGTCAATTTCCGCCATGTCTGATACAGGCGGAATAAGTCCAAGGAATTTGTAGTAGGTAATTGGACGCTGGTTCAAAGGAATGTCCAGCCATTCAAGGTAAGGATCAAAATCTGGCATTTTTAAACTTAAATTATTGTTAAAATTAAAATATAAATCATCATTATATAATTCTACATTGTTTTTTCGAAAAATGAACTCAATTCTTCCCAAAAAAGAAAAAATAAATGAAAAAAATAGTTCCAAAATCCAGACAATCCGTATTGATTTATTTAGAAAGATGGGTATACTTATACTAGTTTTATTTAATTGTGTTGTTTACCCATATATACCGATAATGAAATTTGTATTATTAGATCAGATCACCGAAGTTACTCCCGGAGAAAGCATTAAGGCCGTCAAAAACCTGACGTTTTCTGAAGAGTATCTTCATGATCACTTTCCTGGATTTCCCGTTATGCCTGGCGTTTTGATGCTCGAAGCGATGATTCAGCTGTCCGCCTGGCTTATCCGAGTAACTGACGACTTTGCTCATCCAATTATTACGATGAAGGAAGCTCGCAACGTTAAATACGGTCATTTCATTCAGCCCGGGGAAACGCTCGAACTGGAAGGAAAAATCCTCAAACGCGAAGGAAATTTGACGAAGTTGGCTATTCAGGGCAGTCTGAATGGCAATTCAATTATCTCCGCTCGTTTGACCATGGAAAGTTCAGATTTGGATACCAGCATCCCCCAATGGGCTTTCAAGCAAAAGCAAATTATTGCCGATTATAAGGAAATGTATATTCTGCTTACCCAGAATACGTTAAATAAAAAACAGTAAACTTGCCGATATATAGATACAATATAATTTATATTCGGTGTTTTATATCATGCTGATCGGCGTTGACATTGTATCGTAGTTAGCGCAGGCGGCATAATTTAACAGTTAAGATTGGAGATTTACAATGCCCTCTGAAGAAGAAATTTTCAAGACCATTCAGGAAACCTTGGTCGAAGCTCTTGGCTTAGACGAAGATGAAGTTACGGAAGACGCAACTTTGGTTGCTGACCTCGGAGCGGAGTCTATTGACTTCCTTGACATTGTTTTCCGTCTGGAAAAAGCTTTTGACATCAAGATTCCGCGCGAAGAACTCTTCCCGCAGGACATTTTGACCAACGCTGACTTTGTCGTTGACGGCAAACTCAATGAAGCTGGCTTGGCTGAACTGAAAAAGCGCATGCCGTTTGCTGATCTGGACAAATTCGCTGAAAACCCGAAGATTCAAGAATTCGGCAACATTCTTACCGTTGGCGATATGGTTCGCTTTGTCGCTTCCAAAGTCAACTAATTAAGCTATTCCGTGTTAGCCGTCAGAGGTTAAACTACAACTGTTGAAAATTCAAGTATTTCATCAGTTTGGGCGATTATGTCCTAACCCCTGACGTCTAACCTTTGTTATTTTTACTAGAAACAAAAGCAATTTAATTCAAAAATGCGTTGGTATTGGCTGGATAAATTCGAAGTTTTTCAGTCGGGCGTTCAAGCTCAGGCAATTAAGTGCATCACTTTGGCAGAAGATCACATGCACGATCATTTCCCCTTTTATCCGGTAATGCCGCATTCGCTGGTATTGGAAGGTATAGCTCAAACGTCCGGACTGCTGATTTGTGAGTATTACAAATACAAACAGAAAGTTGTTTTGGCTAAAATCAACAAGGCTGTTTTCCATTGTCTGGCGTTTCCAGGCGACACTCTGGTTTATAAAGCCAAGGTCGAGCGCATTGATGAAAACGGAACCGTCTCAACCGCAAACGCTTATATTCGCAAGTCTAACGGCGAGGAAGTCCTGTATGCAGAAGTCGAAATGATGCATGCAATTCTGGACGATTCCTATTCAGATAAAAAACAGTTCAGCACCCAGGATTATCGAAATTTGATGGTCAATTGGAAGGTCTACTCCATTGGCGTTGAAGCGGACGGCGTTACTCCTTTGGAGGAACCGGAAGAATTTAAAAATTTAGACTAATTAGCTGCAAATGAAAAGACGCGTAGTTGTAACCGGCATCGGTTTGGTAACTCCGTTAGGAACGGAAGTCGAAACAGTATGGAAAAACCTCTTGGCAGGAAAGTCCGGCGTAGATTATATCACCCGGTTTGACGCCAGCCGTTTCCCCACAAAAATTGCGGCTGAAGTCAAAAACTGGGATTTGTCCGACGTTGGATTGGATCCCAAAGACTGGATTGGGCACGGCTTGCACACTCAGTTTGCCATGGGCGCTGGCATCAAAGCCGTTATAGATTCCGGAATTCAAGACACGCCTATTGATCCTCTGCGTTTTGGCGTCTATACCGGCAGCGGCGAAGGTCAGCAGAATTTCGACAAGTTCACCTACATGATGGCGAAATGCCTCAAAGAAGACGGAACTGTCGACATGAAATCGTTTGTCGAGGCGGGGTTGGGATGTCTTGACCCTGTGGAAGAAATGGAACAGGAGCCGAACATGCCCAGCGCGCACCTGGCAGCTCATTTCGGCGCGGAAGGACCAAACGCCAACTGTTTAACCGCATGCGCCGCCAGTCTTCAAGCCGTTGGAGAAGCTGTCGATATGATTCGCCGCAACGAGGCGGACATCATGCTCGCCGGCGGAACTCACAGCATGATTCATCCCTTTGGCGTTTCCGGATTCAATCTTCTTACCGCATTAAGCACCAACAACGAACATCCGCAGCAAGCCAGCCGTCCGTTTGAAAATAATCGCGACGGATTCGTACTTGGCGAGGGTTCCGGAATGTTGGTTCTGGAAGAATACGAACGCGCCAAAGCTCGCGGAGCTAAAATTTACGGCGAACTTATCGGATACGGCACCACTTGCGACGCCTACCGAATTACCGACATTCATCCTGACGGACGCGGGGCTATTGCCGCCTTGAACATGGCGTTCAAAGACGCAGGCGTTGAACCGCAGATTATTGACTACATCAACGCTCACGGCACCAGCACGCACATCAACGACCAGGTCGAAACGATTGCCATAAAAGCAGTCTTTGGCGAGGATGCCTATAAGGTTCCGATGTCCAGCACAAAAAGCATGATCGGGCACCTTATCGCCGCCGCCGGCGCGACCGAACTGATTTACTGTCTGCTGGCTATGCGCGACAACATCGTTCCGCCAACCATCAATTACGAAGAACCGGACCCGCTGCTGGATTTGGACTATGTTCCCAACGTTGCCCGAGAAGTCAAATGCGATTATATTCTGTCCAACAATTTCGGATTCGGCGGACAGGACGTTTCGATGATCGCGAAAAAGGTCTGATCTTCAAAGATAATTTCCTCTCGGAAGAATGGAACGGATTGACGTCATTTTGGCGTCAGTCCGTTTTTTATTGAGAGTATTCAATTTTATTACGTCTATTCTACTGACATAAGCAGGTCTTATAAGACTTTGAGATTGTCAATCGCTTCGTCGTGAACGCCTTGAATGATTTCCGTTTCGTTCTGACGGCAGATTTTGATCTTCGCCTCTGGAACAGGCGCGTTTTTGCTGAATCGAACGACCATGCTTGCCAGCTGACGTTTCGCCAGATCGTCTGATCTTCCAATTGACAGAGCCGACGCGCCGAGGAAATCGTCCGGCTCTGCGTACATGACGTCCGGGCGGTCTGTCTTATGCTCGTTGAACATCCGCAGGATAGTTTCGCACTCCGCCTCGTTTCGAGCGACAGCCACTTTGAACGACTCGTCAACGCGAACGTGCCGGGAGACGCACAGCAGCTCGTATTCCCACATTTGAGCGTTGGGACAATGCTTGTTGCAATCCCAGACGCGATTGGCAAACGACTTCTCCGTCAGACAGCAGCCGGGACCGGCGTTGGGAATGCGTGTAATCCCGAGTTCATGAGCCAGGTCGATTAACGGACCGCGCCCGCGCCCTTCAATCGCATAGAGTTTGTCACGGTCAACCAAGCCGGAACGCTCGACATCCGTTTCCGGCAAGAGCTTCGCGGAAATCGGACGCAGCAATCGTCCTTTGATTCCGGACTTGTACTCGATACGCTCCTGATGATGCCGCCGCTGACTTTTGGGACGCTGAC
>JAZUMX010000589.1:0-6158 GCA_045603865.1 Thermoguttaceae bacterium | reverse complement strand
AATAAAAAAACGGGGAGCGTCTAAACGACGTTCCCCGTTTTGATTATTCTTTGTATTGCAAGAGGTTATTGGACGTTGACGCCCCTTTATTGGAAAAACGCTTCGATTTCGGCTTTGCTGGATTTGAGCTGCGCTTTGATTTGGAGCAGGTTTTTTTGTTGCGTCAGGACGTCTTTTTTGAACGTCTGGAGCTGGGTGAGGCTGACTTCTCCTCGGTCGGCGCCTTGCTGCAGCGCGGAAAGCGTCTTTTGCTGTTCCGGCTCGATCGCGGTTTGGAAATATTCCAGCTGTTCGTACGCGGTTTTGTAGCTGATAAAGGCGTCGACAAGTCTTTTTTGAATCGACAGCGCCGCCGATTCCGTTTCGGACTGCGCCTGGCAGATCTGGGCTTGCGCCTGGGCGATCGCCCCCTGATTTTTGTTACGCAGCGGGAACGGGACGGAAACCGTTACAAGCCCGGTTGTGTACCGGGACGAGCAGTCGTACTGAACGCCCGCTTCGACGGTAACGTTAGGAGTCATTTTCGCAACTTCCGCATGGTACTGGGCGCTGGCGATAAGGTAATTCGTCTGCGCTCGCGCCAGTTCCGGAGAGCGGCTTTCCAGCTTCGAGACAATGTCTTGCCATTCCAGTTTTTCAGCCGGGTCGTCGAGAACGTCTTCCATGACGTCCGCCGGCAACTCCGGGTTCCCAACGGAACACGCCAGCTGCTTCCACGCTTTCCAGTACAGAACCTTTGACTGCTGACATTCCCAATCAGCGTTTTTCATTTCCAGCCGAACCTGATAGACGTCCGCGAGGGTAATCTGCCCGCTTTTGTATAACGACTCGGATTTTTCGAGCTGATACCGGACGATATCGCATATTTTTTCGTTGTAGTCGACGACGCGCCGCGCCAGCATGACCTCGTACGCCGCCTGACGGACTTCTTTAATTACCATCAGCCGCGCGACGGAGTAGTCGTACTGAGCGGCAAGAATTTCCTGTTCGACGACATGCTGGTCTTTGCGGAGCTTGTCTGCTGTAACGATTTCCTGACTAATTGTACCGCCCTGAAACCCGGCGGCGCCGTTGTTGCCGATTTCCGCGCCGGTATAGCTGAAAACCGGGTTCGGCCCCAGCCCCGCTTGAAGTCTTTTCCCTTGAAGCCCCTGGATTTTCTGCAATTCCGCTCTCAAGGCTGGATGCGAACTTGCCGCTTGAAATTCCAGCTCTGACAGCGTGTACGCATCCGCCGTCGTTACGCATAACGCTGCGATGAGAATTGCTAGTTTAAGGGCGTGTTTCATGATTTGTTTAGGGAGTAGGGAGTGGGGAATAGGGAGTAGGCGAATGACAATTCTTCTCCCTTTTTCCGGATCATTCGTTATAATCGGAATAATCGATATAAAACTTTAGAATGATAAAACCCTACTCTCTGCCCCCTTCTCGCTTCTTTGCGTAGAATTCCCAGAACAGCGCCGGGCGGACGAGGAATTCCATGAGCGTTGAGGTCAGAAGCCCGCCTACGACGACGGTTGCAATCGGATACAGAATTTCTCTGCCGGGTTCGTTAGCGGCAAACGTCAGCGGTAGCAAGCCGATCGCCGACGTCAACGCCGTCATGAGCATGGGGGCGACGCGCTCTCGTCCTGCTCGAACTATCATGTCTTTACAGAACGTATCCCCTTCATTGCGAACAAGATGCAGATAATGGTCAATAAGCAGAATTCCGTTTCTGGAGGCGATGCCGCACAGGGAGATCATTCCAACGAGGTTCGGAACCGTTCGCGCCTGCCCGGTTAGAATCATCGCCGCAACGCCGCCAACCAAAGCCAAAGGCAGAATCGACATAATTTGCAGGCTCAGGTTGACGCTTTTGAACATGCTGTACAAGACCATGAACACACCAACCAGAGACAGGCACGTCAAAAGCATGATTTGCCTCGACGCCGCCTGTTCCGACTCGAACAGCCCCGCCAGTTCAATTTCAACGTTGTCTTCGGTCAGCTCTTTCATGTACGGAGCCAGAGCCGCTTCGATATCGTCTTTGACGTCAACCGCGCCGCGTTTTCGGGGGTTGGACTGGATCATAATCTGAGGGCGTCCTTTTTCGTGGTCGATTTGACTTGGACCGCTGGACTGGGTGTCGATTTGAGCAACGCTTTCCAGCGGGATTCGACCTCCGTTGGGCGTTCCAATGGGCATCTGCGCCAGTTCCTGAAGGTTCTCGCGGTATTTGTCTGACAGCCGGATGAGAACTTCAAACGACTTTTGCCCTTCGATGATTTCTGTCGCAACGCGTCCGTTCATGGCGGTGTAGATAACCTCATTGACGTCGCCGGGACGCAATCCGTACTCCGCCAGCTGATCGCGTTTGAGAGTAATTCGGACTTGCGGGATGTCAACCTGAATCGGGTCTGCGCGCAGCGAACCGACGTCCGGAATGTCTTTGAGAAGTTCCTGAATTCTTTTGGCTCGCTGACGAATCACGCTTGGGCTGTCGCCTCGAACTTTAATGGCGATTTTGGATCGCGTACCGCTTCGGAGGTGATTGATTAAATGCTGCAGCGGCTGATCGTAAAACGCGACCGTACCGGGAATGTTTTTCGGGTCGATAAGTTTTACAGCGTCGTCGATAATCTCGTTGAGCTTTCTGCCGGAATTGGGATCCAGAGAAACTATCATTTCTGACGTGTTGACCGGCACAGCGTGCTCGTCCATTTCCGAACGTCCAACGCGGCAAACGACGGATTTCACGCCGGGAATTTTCAGCAGCTGTGCGGAAAGCTTGTCTGCCATGGCGGACGTCGTTTCCAGCGAAGAGCCGGGCATGAGGTCCATATTGACCTGTAACGCGCCCTCGTTAAACGGAGGGATGAAGTCGCGATCCATATTGAAAAACGCCCAACCAGCCCACAATACAAGGGCGCACGATAACGCCATAATGGTTTTCGGGAACTTCATTGAAAATCGAATCAGCCCTTCAGCAATCCATTGAACGAATCGAAGAATCAGCCCAACGGATTTCCGTCCGTCGACGTCGCCGTGAACAGCCTGTCGTTTTGCCGCGCCCGGTAAAAGCAGATAGCAAAGGACTGGCGTTACGGTAACGGAGACAAGCAGCGACGACAGAATCGAAACGATATACGCCATTCCCAGCGGGGAGAACAGTTTGCCTTCAATTCCAACGAGGAAAAACAGCGGGAGGAATACCAGTACAACGATCATCGTCCCGTGAACAATCGAGTTTCGGATTTCAGCCGAGGCGTTAAAGACGATGTTAAGCAGCGTTTTGGCATCCGCAGGCGTGGACTCGGTTCTGTTGGCGTAAAAGAGCTTTAACCGTCGGAATACGTTTTCGACGTCAACAATTCCGTCGTCGACCAGTTCCCCAATCGCAACCGCCAAACCGCCCAGGGTCATCGTATTGACGGACAATCCAAACCAGGAGAAAACCAGACAGGCGGCGATAATCGACAACGGCATGGCGATAATCGTAATAAGCGTTGTCCGCAGATTCATCAAGAACAAAACCAGAGTCGCCACGACCAGCGCCGCGCCAATCCAAAGGGCTTCAATACAGTTCGACACCGCCAGGTCGATAAACGTTTGCTGTTCATAAAGCGTCTCAATCGTTAAACCGGGATACTGGCGATTGAGCATGCTCTGAATCTTCTGCATTTCCTTGTGAATTTGAGCTGTCAGCGCGCGGGTGTCTTTTGCCGGCTGTTTGCCGATGTTTAACACAACGCACGGACGCTGTTCACCGTGGATGTGAGCGGACGCGTCGCCCACTTTCACCGCGCCCGCCTCAACAACGTCTGCAACCTGTTCCAGCAACAGCGCCGGCTGACGAGAGCCGTCAACGACAACCTGCTGCAGGTCTTCGATTTTTTCGATTCGCCCTACGGCTCGAACCAGATACTGATTGGGACCTTGAGAAACCAGATACCCGCCGGTAACGTTGCTGTTGGACTGCTCAATTGCGGAAACGACCTGATCGAGCGTAACGTTATACGAAAGCAGGTCGTCCGTCCGAACGCGAATCTGGTACTGCTTGCGTTCTCCGCCGGTTGGATAAACTTCCGCGACGCCCTCAATTCCCATCAAACGCGGTCGAATAACCCAGTCTGCCGTCGTTCGCAATTCCATCGGAGACATCTGACCGCTTTCATCCCAAATGCAAAGCATGAGGATTTGCCCCATAACAGAGCTTAACGGCGTCATTCGGGGTGTAACGCCTTCCGGCAGCGTATCGCCCGTTGAAGACAAACACTCCGAAACAATCTGACGCGCTCGATACGGTTCAACAGACCAGTCAAAATCGACAACGACTACAGACAGCCCGGAGGACGACTGAGATCGAATTGCCGACACGCCCGCCGCGCCGTTAAGCGTCATTTCAATCGGGCGCGTTATCTGAATGGCGATTTCCTCCGGAGCCATGCCGGGACATTCTGTCATAACGGTAACGCGAGGACGGTTTAAGTCCGGCAAAACGTCAATCGGAAGATGAATCGTTGTATATCCGCCGTAGCCGATCAATAAAGCGGCAAGGACGAGAATTAACGTCTTATTTGACAGCGAAAAGCTGATTATTTTATTAAACATTATTCTGCTTTCTGTTCCCTTTGTGGGGAATGATAACGGCTATTGATATTGAATCGTTAAAACGGTTCCAGGGGAAGCGGTTCGCGCACTATTGCCTACTGCCTATTCCCTACTGCCTTAATGGTCTCCGCACGGACAGGCAGACTGGAGTTTTCCGCCGCCGGCGTCAAGAGCGATTTGAAGCTGGGACGCGCCGCGAAGAGCGATTTTAACTCCGGGAGCAATTGAGCCGTCGTTGGCAAGAACAACATCGGTCTGCGTTTGATGAAGGACGCGAACCGGACGGCGAATAAAAGTTTTGTGCCCTTTTTCCACTTCTGAAAGCTCAAAGACGTAACAGTCCGCCTGCTGGCGAGCAAGCGCCCAAACGGGAACAATTATACAATTCTCAATCTTTTGATACGGAACAGAAAGCTGACATCGCTGCCCCGGCTTGAATTGCCACGACAAAAACGGGTTGCCAGACGTCTCTTTTTCATTGTGCTGTTCCAGTTCGTTATTCAGTTCTACGTAAAAGTTCAGCGTTCGGTCGTCGCTGTTGACCCGGTTATTGATATTGCGAATCTTCAGATCCGAAACTTTTTCAATTTCGCGTCCTGACTGAGTAAAGAGCGCTGTTACATTCACCCCGTTTTCCAGAGCCGCGGCTAGATCGCGTTCGTTATAGGCGTAAGCGTTTCCGCGAATGAGCAGCTGATCCATGTCGGACGTCTGACACAGAGGGTCGCCCAGATTTATGCTCTGTCCTTTTTGTACATAGACGTCGTCCAAGTGCTGATGATGAGCGCAATGACTTTCCGCTTCTTTATTGCCGTTGACGCAATCTTCATTTTCTTCGGGAGCGTATACGGTTACTAACGAAATTATTTCCCGATTCTTTATAAGCTTGTTTTCTACCTCGTCAACCGGCAAACCGTTGAGAAGAAGGACGCTGGTTTTGGCTTTTATCGCCGCGTCGTTTTCCATCTTTTGAAAAGCAACGTCTCGTTTTGCCTGCGGCGCCAAGCCGTCTTCCAAGCCAGACAACCGCTGTTCCTCTTTGAGAATAATATCGCGTTTTTGAATCAGCGCCAGCAAATCCGACTGCGCCGTAATAACGTCTTCACGCGTCAGGCGGATGTCAAAAAGCGCCTGACCGTTTTGAATCATTTGTCCGGGACGTAAATAAATCTTTTCGACAACCCCGCTGACAGGCGACGGTATTTTTGTCAGCGTTTCTCCAGGACGCTCTTCCAGAATGGCAGGAAACGTCAGCGTTTTATCGTACGAACCAACTTTAATCTCGCCGAAATCGGAATCCTTTTCAATTCCAATATTCGCCAACGCCTGATCAGACAACTCAAGCGTCATCACTTGTTCATGATTATGCCCGTCGTGGTCGCTGGGGTTATGACCGTCGTGATCGTGCCCATCGTGGTCGTAATGTTTATCTTGTTTGGCATGATCGTGCCCATCGTGGTCGTTGTCGTGATCATCGCGCTTTGCGTGGTCATGTCCGTCATGGTCGGCATGCTTTGCATGATCGTGCCCATCGTGGTCGTCGGGCTTTGCATGATCGTGCCCAT
>JAZUMX010000588.1:0-6137 GCA_045603865.1 Thermoguttaceae bacterium | reverse complement strand
GGCGGCGAAGGGGCAGAAGGACTTGATCCGTCGGTAAAATACCGTTCTTGCCTTCAAAACTGGGTAATTGAAACCGGCGGCGAGGTCATCCTCGTCGATACAGGGCTGCCCGCCGAGTTCCCTGAAACGGCGCCAGACAAGGACGCCAGCATTTACATCGGCTCTTCCATAAAGACGTATCTGGAAGCGCTTGCCGACCTTGGCTACAAGCCGGAACAGGTTACGAAAATCCTCATTACCCACAAGCATGTTGACCATACCGGCGAACTTCGCGCCTTTCCCAATGCTGAAATAATCTGTTCCGCCGCTGAAGCGGAATCGGACGAGATTAAACCGTATAATCCAACCGTTGCAACGTTCTCCGACGGACCGTACTATGAGTTCCCGGAATCACAGCGCATTGCGGAAGGCGTAACGTATATTTTCGCGCCGGGACATACAACAGGGAATTGCATCGTCGCTGTCGAGTCTGACGGTCTTTTCTACCTCATTCACGGCGACGTTACATACACGGACGCCGCCCTTTACGAGAATAAACTCTCGGTAGTTTTTGAAGACAAAGCCGCCGCCCGCGAAACGCTCGACCGAGTTCGCGCGTTCTGCGCCGCCCGTCCGACTGTTTGGCTTGGAACGCACACGCCGGAGGCTCTGGAAAGCCTTGAAGCAAAACGCGTTGTCGATCTCAACAATCCGCCTGAAATTATCCCGCCGGGAGAAATCGTTTTCAAGACGCCGAGCGGAAAGTACGTCTGCTCCGTCTGCGGTTACGTGTACGATCCAGCAGAGCATGACGGCGTTGCGTTTGAGGATCTGCCAGAAGACTGGCGCTGCCCACGCTGTCGTCAGAGCAAAGATAAGTTCAATCGCGCATAGGTAAATCTCACGCGGAGATGCGGAGACGCGGAGGATTCAAAATGAGTGAAAACGATATTACCAAGGACATCCTGGATGAGGATGACTAGCAGGTATTTCTCACGCGGAGATGCGGTGACGCGGAGGATTTAAAATGAGTGAAAACGATATTACCAAGGACATCCTGGATGCGTCCATAAAGATCCACAGGCAGTTTGGACCGGGCATGCTTGAATCGGTATATGAACAGTTGCTTGAGGTGGAATTGACACGCCGCGGGCACAAGGTGGAACGTCAAAAGGGCGTGTCGTTCGAATATGAAGGCGTAAAGCTGGACACTGCTTTTCGCCTTGATATGCTTGTTGACGACTCCGTTATTGTCGAGTTGAAGTCAACGGAACACATGCAACCCGTGTATCTTAAACAAGTAAAGACCTATCTTGTGGTGATGGGATTACAGGTTGGCGTCCTCGTTAATTTCGGAATGAACCAGCTTATAGATGGGTATGCACGAGTAGTTAACGACTACACCGGTCCCAAACCCTCACAGTAATAATCCTCCGCGTCTCCGCATCTCCGCGTGAGATAAAAAGGAATCGCAATAAACCAGCGTATAGATGGGTTTGCACGAGCTATACCAGTCCTCAAACCCTCACAGTAATAATCCTCCGCGTCTCCGCATCTCCGCGTGAGATAAAAAGGAGTTATTAGATGGGTATGCACGAGTAATTAACGGCTACATCGCCCCTAAACACTCACAGTAATAATCCTCCGCGTCTCCGCATCTCCGCGTGAGATAAAAAGGAATCGCAATAAACCAGCTTATAGATGGGTTTGCACGAGTAGTTAACTGCTACACCAGACCTCAAACCCTCATAACAATAGCCCTCTGCGTCTCCGTGTGAGACAGAAAGGAATCGCAATGACAGAACAAGAACAAATCGAAAAGAAGCTCAGCGAGGCGTTTCACCTCTTGTGCGACGCTTTCCCGGAACCGATGCAGCTTTGCCACAAGTCCCATCGCGTTATTGCCGTCAACCCGGCGGCAGAAAAATACGGTCGCGTCGTTGGTCAGAACTGCGCCCGCGGCTGTCCGGGATTCAAAGCCGGCTTGTGCCGTCACAAGCAGATGATGGACAAAGGCGTGGCGTCATGGTTCAATTATCCCGGCGGAGACGGACGCCCCAATTCAACGACGTTCTGGATTCCGGTTACCGGCTACCCGGACTATTATTTTCATTTTGGCATCGGCATTACAATCGACTACGCCGCCCAGCCTACTGAAGAGTAGGACGAGCCGGGGCGCTTAAGCCCCCGGAAATTCTAATGGACTTACGCATTCGCCGTCAAACGAATCGGTCTGACAATTATCATTAGAATAATGAAGGGTATAAACAATGAAACGCGTAAAGATAACTATTCTCAAGACAACGCTTGACAAGGAGCTTGCTGCGGAATACGGAACTGATGGGCTGACCGCCTGCCCGATGATGAAGGAGGGCGACGTTTTCTATGCCGACTACGCTAAACCGCAAGGTTTCTGCGACGAGGCGTGGAAGGCAGTCTATCAGTATGTCTTCGCTCTGGCTCACGGCGCAAACGAGTCTCTTTTCTACTACGGCGACTGGATAAAGAAGCCCGGCGTTGCGATCGTCAGCTGCAACGACGGTCTTCGTCCCGTCATTATGAAACTTGAAGCGACCGACGAAGAATCGAAGATCGACTATGAGCCAATTGAACGGCAGTAGATTCCCGTTTATTGTCGCTTACGTCAAAGTAAAGGCAAGTTCAATCGCGTATAACAACTAAACTCAGAAAGGAAATAACATGAACGTACTAATTCTTCAGGGTTCGCCCAGAGCGAATGGAAATACAGCCTGGATGGCGGAGGAATACCGCAAAGCCGCGCAGGCGGCAGGACACAGCGTTACTGTGGTTGACGTTTCGCACAAAAAGATTGCCGGCTGCATGGCTTGCGAATACTGTCACGGCAAAGGGGCTGGAGAATGCATCCAGAAAGACGACATGCAAGAGCTTTATCCGCTTCTTGCCAAGGCGGACGCGCTTGTTTTCGCCGCGCCGATTTACTATTTCGCCCTTTCCGCCCAGATTCAGGCGCCCATTCAGCGCATTTACTGCATGAACAAACCGGGCAATTTGAAAAAGACTGCTCTGCTTGTCTCCTCCTATTCGCCCGGCGTGTACGATGGCGCACTTGGCGAATATCACGGAATTATCAGCTATTGGGGCGTAGAGGACACCGGCGTCGTAACCGCTAAAATGGACGAACAGCAGACGGACGCGACCCGCGAAAAGATCGTAAAACTCGTTGAAAAGCTGTAAGTTAATCACAAGGAACTGTAAATCATGAAATACACGAAACTGGGCAATACCGGAATTGAAGTCAGCCGCATTTGCGTCGGCTGCATGTCATACGGCGCGCCGTCGGAAGATTTCCATCTCTGGACGCTTCCGCAGGAAGAAACTACTCGCATGGTGAAACACGCCATCGATCTGGGCGTCAACTTTTTCGACACCGCCAACTGCTATTCACACGGCACGAGCGAAGAGTTCCTTGGCTGCGCTCTAAAGGAATTGAACGTACCGCGTAACAAAGTTGTTATCGCCTCTAAAGTGTACTTTAACGACGGGCATCTGTCGAAATCGGCAATCGAACGCGAGATTGACGGCACGCTTTCACGTCTGGGAACGGACTACCTCGACCTTTATCAGATTCACCGTTTTGACTATTCCACTCCGATTGAAGAGACGATGGCGACTCTGGACTCGCTGGTTAAGGCTGGCAAGGTTCGCGCGCTGGGCGCCAGCGCAATGTATGGATACCAGTTCCACAACATGCAAATCGCGGCGGAAAAGAACGGCTGGACGCTTTTCTCGACTCTGCAGAACCACTATAATCTTCTCTACCGGGAAGACGAACGCGACCTGATCCCGGTTGCGAATCAGTACGGCGTTTCGCGCATACCGTATTCGCCCCTTGCCGGCGGACGGCTCACGCGTCCGGAATGGGAATTCGATTCCAAGCGCGCTCAGACCGACAAGGTTCTTCGCGCCAAGTACGACAAAGAGAAAGAGAACAACCTGGAAATAGTCGCTCGCGTTGCTCAACTGGCTCAGCGTCTTGAAGTTACCATGTCCGAAATCGCTCTTGCCTGGCAATTTGCCAAAGGCGTTGCCGCGCCGATTGTCGGAGCGACGAACGTCAAACACTTCGACGATGCGGTGCGTTCCGTTGACCTCGTCCTGACGCCGGAAGACGTCAAGTTCCTTGAAGAACCGTACCACGCCCACGACGTAACCGGCGCCTTGCCGAAGAACTGAAACTTGCCCTTGAGAACAGCTGGGAGGATTCAGGAAACCGCAGGAAAACTCCCAGCAAACTTCCAGTCTGTACCGAGTTATGGTCTATTTTCATAGATATTATTGTACAATATTCAATTTATTCCTTCTAAACGAAAAAAGCGCTGTAGATTTTTTTGAAATTCTGTAAAATTTTTTCTTTTTTCTTGACATTTTTGAAATTTGCAATTATAATAGTATACATGGTATATTGCCTTCATTAGGGGAAATATACACAATAGTGCATTATTGTCAACCTTATAAGATTGTTAAAATATTATGCGAATTTCAAAATCAACTCATCGAGTCGCGCGTTTTGCCGCTGTTGTCTTGTCTGTGTTTTTGGCTGTTGCTGCAAGCGGAGGTTCCGCGTTGGCTCAAACCGATTTGGACGGTTCAGACCTTTTGATTACCGGCTCTGGACCGTGGAACGTTTCGTATACCAACTCCAATAACAGTTCGCAGTCTATTGTTGCAATTTACGATCTTGCCGACGGAACTCAATACACGTATTCTGGCGCGTTGACAGGAAATATTGCTGTTGATATTACGCATCAGGGTTATTCCACCAACGGTAACCGCGTAGTATTATCAGGCAACAACAACTTTTCTGGCGGTCTAACGATGAGGGATGGGATTTTGTTTACTTCCAGCGCCAATGTTCTCGGAACTGGAACTCTGACTCTTTCCAATGCGGTTTTAATGCCCAATGTCGCTCTTAACTTTACAATACCGCTAAATATTCCAGCCGGCAAATTTGCCGGTTTGCGAGCGAGCAACGCTAAAGATCTTACTTATAGCGGGCAAATTTCCGGTGATGGCGATTTGGTTATTGTTACAGAGGGCGGAGCTGCGGTAATTCTTTCTGGGACTAATATATATTCCGGCGTAACGTCCATCGGAACCGTTCAGGGTGGAACTAACACTCAAGCAAAACTTACTCTTGGCGTTGATAATACATTGCCTTCAACGACAGTTGTAGAAATCGGGAAGTCGCAGAATCCAACTTATAAATATACCAGTTCAACAATAGCAAGACTTAACCTCAACGGCACAACTCAAACGATTGCCGGCTTGTACGGCGGAGGCGTTGCCGCGATAACCAACGGCGCCGAAGCCGTTTCCAATTTGACGATTAATCTTGCCGACGACGCAAATCTTGAATATTCCGGCACAATTGCAGGAAACAGCGCAACCAATTTAACCAACTTAACCATTAACGGCGCAGGGAATCAAACGCTTGCCGGCAACGTTACCAACGCCAGCATTACCAAAAACGGAACGGGCGCTTTAACCTTGTCAGGCGGAACGGTTACTCTTTCCAGCCTTGCCGTTACTGATGGTTCGTTTGCTCTCGGCTCCAATACTGCGATGACCGTCCGCGGCAAACTGTCGTTAAATTCGTCAACGCTGGACTTAAACGGCTCCAATTTGACGTATACGTCCAACGTTGCTTCGGATTTCAACAACGTTAATATCACTAATACAAATACAGACAAACAGTCCGTTTTGTCCTTTGTACCAGCGTCTAATTTAACTGCCCAGCAGACATTCAATAAAACGGTTTCCGGCAATACGCGCATCGTTGTTAAATTGCCGCAAAACCAGGAAAACAACAGCCGATTCGTTCTTTCCGGTACAAACGATCATACTGGCGGTTTGTATATCGAACAGGGAACCGTCCGCGTTGACAACTACGCCGCTCTGGGAACGAACAAACAGATCGATATGAAGCACGGCAGTCTGATGACCAACCAGACGTTTTCAGGCTATACCATCAATCTGGTCGGCGACGCCAGCAAGGGCGAACGCGGCGCAATTCGTCTTTCCGGCGGAAACGGCAATTTTGACGCCTATATTACCGGCGCTGGTTCTTTGGAAATCGTCTACGACGGCGCGGTAACTTTGACCAATACAGCGAACGA
>JAZUMX010000587.1:0-1843 GCA_045603865.1 Thermoguttaceae bacterium | reverse complement strand
GAAGTCGAACGTCTGTTCATGAAAGCCGAGGCGGGAGCGAATTTCATTTTCACTCAGCCGGTATTTGTTCCCGAAGCGCCGCTGTCGATGCTGGAACAGATTAAATCAACCGGGTTGCCGGTCGTCGCCGGGATTTGGCCCCTGGCGAGTTTCCGAAATGCGTCCTTCCTCCAAAACGAGGTGCCGGGCGTCGAAATTCCCCAGTCAATCATGGACAGAATGGAAGCCCAGGAAACCCGCGAAGGTCAGCTGGCGGAAGGCGTTGCGATTGCGAAAGAATCCATCGAGATGATTCGTCCGTACGTCCAGGGAGTCCAGGTTAACGCCCCGTTCGGCAAGATTGAAATCGCCCTTCAGGTTTTTGAAAACTGACTTCTTTAAGCTTTTAGCTGCTAGCTTTTAGTTTCTAGCTTTGTGATTTTGGCGTCCAGCTTTTATTATTAACGCTGAGAACTATAAATACCCAAGCTAATGGCTAGGAGCTAACAGCTAGCGGCTAATAGAAACTATTTCCCATATTTTTATAAAAATTTCCTGTCCGGGACTTGCAATTTGTCGCGAGATGAATTAATATTGGAGTTATAAGAAACAATTAGCGAAAGACGTTTGAGTCGTTCGTTAATTGTCAACCTCCAGATTGTTACAAACTCCTTAACCCCAAACGTTATCATGAAACAAACCGTTTTCTTTTTGTCCTTTGCGTTGGCGCTGCTGCTTCTGCCGTTTGCCATTGCAGCAGAAAAATCCACGATTAACTACGACATGGACCCCGTCTATCCCAGAAAGCTGGATCCATCTTATTACAATGGCAAAATCGTTCTGTTATACTATTGGACGTTGGGCGAGGGCAACCGTCCGGAACCTCGTCGGGTTCAGGAAATTACGTCGACGTTTCAGAATCTTAACAAACTGCAAATGCAGTTAAGCAAATCGGGCGTTTTTACAGTCGCAGGCAGTTACGTTGGAACGGATAACGCCTCCGCAATGAACATGATTCGTCAATGTCGTCCGATGTTTCCCGTGTATGTAAACCTGCTTTGTCAGGAGGAAATGCCAAAGGCAAATCAGTGTTCTTTTGTGCTTTTGGACGCTGATGGACAGGTTCTCGGTTCTGGAACAATCAAAGAGGTCTACCTTACTCTTCAACAATCCATTCCCGGCGCAATGATGCTTAAACGCATGAAAAGTCTGCCGGTAAAGCATCCGTTGGAAGGAATGAGCTTTGTTGGGAAAGAAATTGAATACTACAGTTTGTTTGAACCGGGAAAACCGTGGTTGGGACCATACCGAAAGATCGAAAAGAGTATCGAAAAGAATCCGGACGCTTCTGGTTCTCAAGAAACCGTTAAATCGGCTATTGACGACTACCTCACAACAACGCTGCCGGAAATTCTTGAAAAAGCCAAAGCAGAGCCTGCGGCATACTACGATATTCTCAATATGCTCAGCAAATCCGTTAAAGGGCTGCCGGGAGAAGACTCTGTCAATGATATTCTCAAGCCGCTTCAGGCCGATAAAAACGTTGCTGAATTGTCTAAACAGATTGCCAATATTAAAAGATTCAAAGCGTCTTCTGACTCACTCACTCCAGACGCGATCAAAAAGCGCAGCGAACCGCTCATCGCGTCCTTGAAAAAGCTGCTCAACAAGCCAACCCTGTCAGACAGCGTCAAGGCGGAAGCCGAAAAATGGATGGCTGAACTTGAAAAGTCCGGCATTGGTTCAGACGGCGACCCCGTCCCCGCCGACGAAAACGCTCCTGCAGAAGGAGACGCTTCTGTAGAAGAAAACTAGCTCCTGCAGAAGAAAACTAAACGTTTCGTTTTGAGTTTTTGGACTAACC
>JAZUMX010000586.1:0-3484 GCA_045603865.1 Thermoguttaceae bacterium | reverse complement strand
TGCGGTAGTTCTCGACCGTGGTGGCGGCAATGTTGACGTTGACGCGTCGAATCGCCCCGTTTTTGTGCTTGATCGAGTAAATCGTTTTGATGGATTCGAGAATGTACTCAATCGGGTTCATGGTCGGATGCTCGCCCGTCTCGAGAGCCAGACGCTTGTGTCCCATGTCCTGCAGCGCGATGACTTCCGCCCGAATCTCGTCTTGTGACAGTTTCTTTCTGCGGATGTGCGTGTTCTTTGCATGGTACGGGCAGTACGTACAGCCGTTGACGCAGTAGTTGGACATGTACAGCGGGGCAAAGAGAACGATTCTGCGTCCGTAGAACTTCTCTTTGATTTCCTTCGCCAGAGCGAACATCTTCTCGTTCAAGTCCGGCAGTTCGCAGTCCAACAGCAGCAGAGCCTCGCGGTGCGTCAGACCTTTGCAGTCTCGAGCGCGTTCGATTAACGCCTCGATCATTTCACGATTGTTCTTGTTCTCTTCGGCAAACTTGAGCGTTGCTTTGATTTCTTCATCGTTGATAAAATCAACGGCATGGGGGGATTTGGGATCATACATGGTGGTTATTGATTGTTAAGTTGCGAGTTACGAGTTGCGAGTTGCGAGAAAATCCTTCACTACTGCCTCCCGTGGGTTAAAACCCACGGCTATTAATATTGAACCGCTACGCGGTTCTAGCGGAACGCTTCGCGTCTGCCTTTCTATTCCCTACTCCCTATTCCCTGCCGGGCTTGTACCGTCTTGACGGTAACGCCGTCGAGCATTCCGAGTTTGCCGGACAGGGAGCTGATCTCGTTTTGCGGGGCGTCCACGACGACGCTGATTATGCTCAGCTGTTCCGGTCGATAGGGAACGCCCATGCGCCCGATAATATACGAGGCGTAGTCGTGCAAAATCCGGTTGACGTCCGGGGCGCGGTCGACGTCTTCGACAATAATTCCGATTAACGCTATACGGCGTTCCATGGTTCAAACAGGGTTGGATAGGGGAAACAAATATAATCCTGTAAAGCGAGGCGGAGAACGAATTCTCCCGATGGAAATCGACGTTGTATTTCGTCTGGCTAAAAGACGCCAAGACGGAACTGTATGCAGATTTGCTATCTCGCCTTTTCCGTTCGGACGACGCAGCGCGTCAGACCGGACAGGTCAGGAACGTACAACAATTACGTTAGGTCCGTTTTGTGTCAGGAGAGAACGAATCTCGTCCTTTCACTCAACTTTGATACATTTTATCAGAAAAGGAAACTTTGTCAAGCCCCGCAATGAGCGTTATTGAATTCAGATCTACAGACCTGATAAACGAAAAAGAGTTGTCAGCCCCTTTTCAGACGTCTGACAACTCTTTTCAGGTTTATTTATACGGAATTTTCAAAATGAACTACCGGATTTCGATGTTGTCCAATCCTCCGGTGTCGAGATAGTAGCGTTCATCCGCCAGCGTTCGCCAGCTGAAGAAGACGTTTTCGCCCAGGACGGCGTCCTGTCCGGCGACGATGCCCATAACGGAATCGACTTCCAGATGTTCTTCGGATTCTCCGGTCGCCTTGATTCGCTTAATCTTGACCTGAACTTCCGTTCGTCCGATTCGGTCGCCGACTTCCATTTTGAGGATGTAAATCGGGGTCGCCTGAGCGTCTTCGTTTTCACTCATTTTACGGCCGATGATAACGCGCTGAGAGCTGGTCGTGAAGTCGGTGATTTCTTCACGCGAGTTTTCGTCAACGGGTTTGAACAGAACGCGTTCGTTACGGATGCCGGACGTGGACCCGCCCATGACGCCCCAGTAGTAGCTGTTTTCGTACTGTTTGGCTTGCATGGAGTACTTGAACTGCGGGAGCATGCCGTTTGCCGCCATGAACTCAATGGCAGCGCCGACGACGACCGGGCTTTTCGGGTCAATAATAACGCCGGGTTCCGTGCCTTTTTCGTCCTGATACGGATACCAGTTGCCGGCGTAATGCCCGTACATGGGGACGATTCGCGACGGCGACAGCGGCAGGTACATTCTGACCAGCTTGCGGATGTAGTCGAGTTTCGTCGGCTGACCAGCCAGCAGGACGACGTCCGCCTTGTACTGAATGCAGCGCTGGCACATGTCGTAAATCAGTTCGTCGAAAACGTCATGAATAACGCCGTCGAACTCCTCTTTGTTAACCGTCAGGTCGAGTTCGGTTTCTACGGTGTAGTAGCCCGGCCCCTTGAGTTTGTCGAATACCGCCTGGAGCGATTCCAGAATGCTGGGATCGACAATTTCCGGGTCGGTATGGGAAATCGGTTCCTGATATTCGCCTTCGACAGCTTTTTTGAGGTACTCGTTTGTCAGCGGGATAAACAGACGGTTCATCCAGGCGATTCGCTGTCCCTTGAATTCGCGGTTGCGCGGAACTTCGGGGCCGAAAAGCAGCTGAACGTCTTCCTCTTCCATGTTGAGGGACTCGGCAAACTGCGGGATGATAATCGTTTCCAACAGGCGTGTGACCATCTGGTCGCCGCCGAGGGAGATGCCGTCCTGATGAAGGGTTTTGCCATGAATGTAGTCGTCAATTTTAGACTCGTAATTGTAGCTGGCAATCATCAAGTCGGTCGTACCGCCGCCGATGTCAAGGCAGGCGATGCGGATCTCGTTTTTCTTGTCGCCGATTTCGATTTCTTCCTTTTGCGAACCGGTTTTTCCGGGACGAGCAACGCCGCCGCGGCGTCTGCCGGCAACCGCGCCCATCTGAAGCATGTTTTCCTCCGGCGGAGCTTCCACGACGACTTCGCCTCTGTCCTGATGAATGGTCGAGAACCAGATTCGCGGGTCTTGACCCAGCAAGCCGAGTTCGCTCCAGATGTACGTCAGGTGGACGGCGCTGGCTTCATCGATGGACAGGTTGAGCAGAGGACGAACGCGCTGGAATCGACCGAGCGTTCGGGTGAAGATTTCAATCGCCTTTTGAACCTGCATTCGCAGACGGTCTTTTTCCTCTGTAATCATACCGGACGGGTATGTCATAGTAATCGTACGAAGTTCTCGGGCGCGCCCGGCGTCTCCGGAAGACGTGCGGTACGCCATCGAGTTGATGTACGTATACGCCTGGCAGATCATTTCATACAGAGCCGCGGTCATCATGGCGCGAGGCGCGTGACGCGGTTTGAGCGGCATGTCGGTGGCGAAGTCTCGTTCCTGGGGACCGCCTTCTTTGAGCAGGAAGTCGTTGTCGTCCTCATGGATGAACTTCATCAACGGGCCGTGAAGGTTGTCACAATAGACGTTTGTGCCGCAGGTGTTGTGCGGGTCGCACATGTGCCAGTTGGCGCCTTCCAGCCAGCTGGAGTCGTCCGCCCACAGGTAACGTTTGGGAGAGCTGACGCCCGTGCGGATGTCGCCGTCTGGAGTGATGACCTGCAGCAGGTCGTCGCATTCCTTGCCCATGCGGACTTGTGACAAATCCTGGAACAGTTCCGGCGCGATCTGGACTTCAACCTTGGTTTGACGAGG
>JAZUMX010000585.1:0-1689 GCA_045603865.1 Thermoguttaceae bacterium | reverse complement strand
GGAAATTGACTACCCGGTCGCGTTGCTGCGAGGGCGTCTTTCTGACGAATCGTCTACGGAAATCGTCTGCACGAATTTGTCGTCGCAAAAAGCGTCTCGCCAGATTCACGGCGACGCATGGAAAGGACAGTTCAAGGTCTTAGCGGAACTCGTTCCGGGTGAAAACGAACTCGAACTGACAAGCGGAGAATATAAAACGACTCTGAAGCTGAACTATAAGAAGAATTCCAATCCGTTGGTCGTACGCATGATTTACATGACGGATTCGACCGGCGACACGACTTTTCAAACGCCGTATAAAAACGACCCGCAGAACTTCAAGGGTAAGCTCGACACGGCGTTGAAGCTCATGCAGTGTTTTACGGCGGAAACCATGAATGACGCCGGCTTGGGCAGAAAGACGTTCAATCTGGAACTGGACGACAACGGCGACGTAATCGTTCACGTCTTCAAAGGAAAGAAGACGGCGGAGGAATACGGTTCTGTTCCCGATGGCGATTGGTACGACATGGTTTATGATGAAGTAACGCCTCAGTTCCCGGAAGATTCCGGACGCAACCTCGTCATTCCCGCCTATACGCGCTTTGACCCCAAAACCAAAGAGGCGAAATGTCACACGGCGTTGGGCGGCGGCTGTCAGGCTATGTTCGGTTCCAGCTGCATGTATACATGGCCGGATTCGCTCGACGGCGTCGTCAAGGCGTTTACAGACTCCACCCCCGTTGACGGCAAACATTTTCATGACGATTCCGCTGGTCGTTCCGTTTACTGGGCAGCAGCGGCAACGACAATCGGCGCGGCTCTGCACGAGTTGGGACACACCTTCGATCTGCCCCATTCCAACGAACCGCGCGACATCATGACCCGCGGAATCGACCAGCTCAACCGTTTCTTTGTCATGCGGGAAGCCCCCAGCCGATTCAACCGTGATTGGCTGGAAAACCTGGACGACCGAGCCGCCAACTGGTCGCTCATTTCCGCCGCGGCGCTGAACGTCTGCCCGTTCTTCCAGGACGAACCGCCGGCTGAGAATCATGGGAGAGTTAGTCTGCAGGTCGTCGACGATGGAAAAGCGGTTGAGGTCGAAGCGGAAAACGGCATCGCTTATTTCGGCGCGATGTCTGACGGACATCGCCAGTTTTTCGTTGCCCCCCAACCGGGTCAAGAACTGCCTAAACAGATGCGGTTCTCCATTCAGGAACTCAAAGACAATGTCAAAAAATTCAAAGACGGTTTGGAACTTCACGCCATCGACCGTTACGGAAAGACAAGAAGCATTCATGTTAGGGATTAGGATGGCGAGCCGGGGTGCGTTAGCCCCCGGAAAAACTGAACGTAAGAAGTTTTTGGTTCGCCTTCGGCGAATTACTATTCCCTATTCCCTCCGTGGGTTAAAACCCACGGCTACTAATATTGAACTGCTACGCAGTTCTAGAGGAACGCTATCGCGTCGGGTTTAAATTTTCCCAATTCCCTCCAATTAACCCCAACACACCATGGTTCGTTACATTACAACTATCGTTTTTGCTTTGTTTTTCTCGCTGACGTCGGCGCAGTTTGCCGACGAGGAAATTCAAGTCGTTAATTTTACCGATGGGACGGAAATTGACTACCCGGTCGCGTTGCTGCGAGGGCGTCTTTCTGACGAATCGTCTACGGAAATCGTCTGCACGAATTTGTCGTCGCAAA
>JAZUMX010000584.1:0-1834 GCA_045603865.1 Thermoguttaceae bacterium | reverse complement strand
CAGTTCGTTCCCCTTGGGCGTGGGGAACTCTCGCGTGCAGCAGCCCAGGCAGAAGGTGTCCTGACCACAGCCGATCGACGTGCCGATGTTGTCAACGGGCAGGTATCGGAGCGAGTCGGCGCCGAGGTCTTTCGCCATACGGTCGAGAACTTCCGGCGTGAATTCGCCTTTGTAGCCGTCTTCCAGGAAATGAGGAGCGAACAGGTCGCCCAAGAGGGACATGTCAACGCCGTAGAAGCACGGGGCGATAATCGGCGGGCAGGCGATTCGCAGGTGAACTTCCGCCGCGCCGCCCACTTCGCGCAGCATTTTCATCAAAGCGCGAATCGTCGTGGAACGAACGATGCTGTCGTCAACCAGAACGACTTTCTTGCCGCCCAAAACGGTGGGCAGAACTGCGTATTTGCTTCTCACAGCGTAGCTTCTGCCTGTGTTGCTTTGAATGAACGTTCTGCCCGCGTAACGGTTTCTCATCAAACCTTCCAGACACGGCAGATGGCGCACGTGAGCGTATCCAGCCGCTGCGGCTTTGGCGGTGTCCGGAACCGGAACGACAATGACGTCTTCTCCGCCCTGGAGGATGCCGACGTTGTCTTCGTTTTTGCCCAGAATGCGTCCGGCGGCTTCACGCGCCTGATAGACGCCCAGATTGTCGATTTCGCTGGCGGCGTTGGCAAAGTAAATCCATTCGAAGAAACAGCGCTTTTGCGGAACCGGGTCTGCATAGCGTTCAACCTTGTAGCCCTTGGAATTAACGATAACCATCGTACCGGGCTCCAGGTGGTTGATTTCTCGGAATCCCATGTTACGCAGGGCGATTGATTCGCTGGCGGCGGCGAACAGACGTCCTTGAACCGCCCAGCACAGAGGTCGAAGCCCCAACGGGTCGCGAGCGACGAACATCTCTCCGCAGCCGTTGATAAAGGCGATGTTGTACGCGCCGTCAAACTGCGTGTAGACGTTTCTCATGACGTCCACAAAAGACGGTTCCGTTTCTCCGCGCAGAGCGTAAGAAAGGGTGTGCATCATGATTTCGGTGTCGCCTTCAAGAGTAATGTGATAACCCTGTTTGGAAAGAAGCTGTTCGCGAAGTTCAGGGTAGTTTGCCAGAGTGCCGTTAAACGCAAAAGAGAACCATTTCCAGAGCCGTCCGTGATGCCGTTCAAAAGGCTGAGCGTATCGCGGGTCTTCCTGTCCGCAGGTCGCGTATCGGGTATGACCGATTCCTGCTCGCCCGGCGTACTCTTTCAAAATTGCCTGAAATTTGCCGGGATGGGAGACGCGGAACACTTCGTTGACCGATCCGACGTCTTTGTACGTGTCCAAAATTTGCGGACGGTCCGGGTCGTAGGTTGTAATCCCCGCCGCCAGCTGACCCCGGTTTTGCTGATCGCAGAGCATTTGCTGCAGCATAGGGGTGATGTTGTTGTTTGAGACCATGGAACTGGCGTCGCCTTCCGGAGCGACCGCCTCATCCATCCAATAAATCGCTGAAACGCTGCATTCGTGTTCAATGCGTTCTGACATAATGATTTCCATCGGGTTGGAGTGCATGGGGAAAGATTGGACGTCTGGGAAAGACGCCGTCTTGCGTCCGGCTGAAACCGTTTTACCGCGAACGCTTCAGCCCCCCCGATTGCAAGATGAAAATATTTTACACAACGCCCCGATTTTGTAAAGAGAGGGGGGAGGAGAAAAATTTGGAGTTGGAGCAAAAAATAGGTTGACGGAGTTAGGGGTTAGGAGTGAGGAGGGAGGAGTTGGGAATGACGCGATTAATGGAATACGGTAATGGAGTTTCTGTAATGAAGTCAAGTAGGTGAATAAGAAAAAT
>JAZUMX010000583.1:0-7891 GCA_045603865.1 Thermoguttaceae bacterium | reverse complement strand
ACGACTTTTGCGGCGGTACGCCCCAGCGCAAAATATAATATCGCTTTTATACATTAATGATATTATACACTCAATTTTGCAATTGAGGAGCGCCAAAATAATTTTTTGGAAAATTTTTTGGAAAAAAGTGAAAGATTTTGAGAAAATGGAGAGAATGGGGGGGAGAAAAAGGATTGGAAGGCGGTAATGGAGCGACCATCGGGAGCGAAATTACGCATTCGCCGTCAGGCGAACAAAACGCCGAGAGGTGTGCATACCAAATCGACGAAGCGAAAAACCTCCTCTGGATGTAGCCCGTCCTCGGGCTACGTTGCCGATATCAAAGAAAAACTTTGTTCAGCCCGGTTCGCGGGCGTGTCGCCCGCCGAAGCGAATTTTTCATTTTGCGGACTTACGTCCGCGATCCAGAATGGTTATCGGTTAAGGCAAACGTATTTAGCAGGTCTTGTTTTCTTTTGCGGCTGGGGATTGCCGAGCGCCGGACTCAACCGTGTGCGTACGCGGTTCAAAGCGTAACTACGTTCGCTGCGCGGACTCCGTTGCCGCCTTTCAACGGTTGGGAAGCTCATACTGTATCGTTGTTCCAGCGTTTCGGTTCGCCTTCGGCGAACTGCGTAATTCCGTTCGCTTCGCGAACTCCATTACCGCCTTTCATTTCTTTGCGGACTTTGCGATGTCTCACTACTCGCAACTTCCTACAACAGCTCGTCCAGCGGAACGACGGACTGGCGAAATTTCACGCTGGGCATGGAAACGGTTCGCCAGGGAGGGGAAAGCGGGCGACATTCCCGATAATAAACCGACAGCGGAATTCCTAAAAAGGCGTAGTAATGATTGTGGAATTCAAACAGACGAGATCGGTCGACGGGGCTGCGGTCGCCCAGGACGTCGTAGGCGAAAACAATCAGCCCTTGAAATCCTTTGCCAAAAATCGTTTCCCAGCGCGACAGCGACAGCAAATCGTCTTCCGAAACCCAGTTGCGCCAGTACTGCGGATGAGCCGTCCCGGACGGGAACCGCCGCCCCTTGATGTCAATCAACCACGACGACGCCTCCAGCGCCCTGCTCTGCCGATTGGGCTGAACCGCGTCGACAGACGAACGGTTCATAACCAGGAAATCGATGTTCTTTAGCGAGCCGTATTCTTCCTGACCGGCAAAAGAACGCCTGGTTTCTCGCGTCGACATGTACGGAATCGCCTGACTTTGCAGAAAGCTTTCAAAGGCGGCTTCGTAATGGTTCGAAGATTTCATTGGGAATGGCTATGGTTTTTAGAGTTAGGAATTAGGAGTGAGGAGTGAGGAGTTGACGCAAAGCGCTCCGCTCACAAAACTCTAACTTCATACAGTATATCTGAACGTAATGAGAGCGTCAAGCCCGGCAAGGCGAGAAGCCCTTTTATTTTTGAAGTTTATGAGTATAATGAGGGAGTGGTAAGTTAAAAGTGGTTAGTGGTTAGGATGCAAAGCGGTTTCCTACTCTAACCTTTTTTCCCTTACCACTTATCACTAACCACTTACCACTTTATTACATGAACAACGACTCTCTCCCTCTCTGGAAACAGCAGGGCTTAAAATACTATCGACTAAACTGCTTTTACAAGCAGCTTTTCGGACGCTCTACGTGGAAAGTCAGCGTAGACGCAGGATGCCAATGTCCAAACTGGCGCCAAAATAAAGGGAATGGGGAATGGGGGATAGGGAATAGTAATTCGTCGGAGGCGAATTTAAAAACTACTCCCTACTCCCTATTCCCTACTCCCCAAACTACTGCCTACTGCCTACTGCCTACTGCCTCCTATACCGGTTGTATCTTTTGCGATTCCGTCGCTTTTAGTCCGTCGAGGAGAATTGAGGCGGGCGATATTTTCGCTCAGATTGAAACGGGAATAGAGCAGCTTCAAAAGAGATACAAGGCGCAGCAGTTTATCGCCTATTTTCAGCCCAGCACAAATACGTACGGAGAATTAACTCGGCTCAGAGCAATGTGGGAAACGGCGATTTCTCACCCCAAAGTGGTTGGTCTGATTATCGGAACTCGACCAGACTGCGTGGGAGAAGACGTCTTAAACGCGTTGGGAGAGTTGGCTCAGAAAAAATGGACGTCTTTGGAACTGGGCGTGCAGTCGCCTCACGATTCAACGCTTGAGATTATCAACCGCGGACACGATTCCGCCTGCGCCTTGGACGCGATTCACAGGGCAAAACGAATCGACAAACTCCACGTCGGAACGCATATCATTTTGGGGCTGCCAGGCGAGACGCCGGAGATGATGAACCAGACGGCTGAGCGTCTGGCGCAGACGCCTATTGACGCAGTTAAGATTCACAACATTTACGTTGCGCGTAACACGGTTTTAGAACAGTGGTACAAGAGCGGTCAGTTTACGCTCCCGTCACGAAAAGAGTACATTTCCTGGGCGGCGGATTTCATCGAACGTATGCCGGAAAACGTCGTTATCGACCGAATTTCCGCGTCCGTTCCCGCGCCGTATCTTGTCGCCCCGGACTGGTGTTCAGATTCTTCTGGTATTCTTTTAGATTTAGAAGCGGAGTTTGAGAGACGGGGAACATGCCAGGGGCAATTAGCTATTAGCCACTAGCTATTAGCTACTAGCTTTTAACCTTAGCTAGTAGCTAGGAGCTAACAGCTAGAAGCTAAAACAAAGACTCTTCCTCCCCCTTCAGTTCCTTAAGGCGCTGTTCGATAATCTTGTCACGGGAATCGTTGCGCTTTTCAAACAGCACTTTCATGCGGTTGAGTTCTTTTTCCAGACGTTCCAGCTCTAACGCGCGGCGTTTCTGTCGGACGTCGAAATGTTTGGCAACGGTTTCCGCCAGCTGAGCGCCGATTTCCGCTTTGGAATCTGCGTCAACAGTTTGACGATACTGCATCGTCAGCTGACGCGTTGTGCGATCCAGTTCCGCGTCCTGTTTGAGCAGCTTGAACAGTTCCGGATCTGACTTTTCCATTTGATCCCAATTCTGGAACGGACCCGTCGGAGGCGGCGGAGGAAGCATGGCGCCAGGATTGGGTCCTTCCGGACGCCCTTCTGGACGTCCCGAACCCGGCTTTCTAAATCCTTCCTGGGGACCGCCCATTGGCGGACGATCCATGCCCGGTCTGGCGCCTTCACGCGGAGGACGAAAACCTTCCATCGGCGGGCGGTCGTGATTCGGACGGTCAGCAAACGGACCGCGTTTGTCGCCGGAACGAGGGCGGTCAAGAAACGGTTTCGGTCCGGGGCCTTTATTGTCGTCCCAGGAAACGTCTTCCGCCGCTTCGGTGGAATCGGAAACCGCCGCTGCCGCAGCCTTGTCTTGAGCGTTGGAAACGGAACTGACTAAAAGAGTCAAAGCAAAAACCGTGGCTGTTACAATCGACAGCGTCAAAAAGGGTTTGGTTTTCATGGTTTAATCTCCAGAATTAGTTGCGAGTTGCGAGTAACGAGTAGCGAGAGGATTAAGTGCAGCGCTTGCGTTTTCTCGCAACTCGCAACTCGTCTCTCGCAACTTAAAAATTGTCTAAATCGTTATACTGCGACATCTCGTATCCGACGGTTGTGTATTCTGCCATGGCGGACAGTTCCCAGCGGTCGCCGGATTCCGCGCTGAGAATGGAATTCGACAACGACGTCAGCTGCGTATCGTAGGCGTCGTCTTCATCCCAGGCGAACTCATCTTTTGTAACAGTCGATTCCGCAACAGCAACGGTCGTTTGAGGTTGTTCCGGTTCCGTCGTCGGCTCAACGGTTGGGACGTTCGCTTTTGTATCTGTAACGTTTGTATTTTGTGCGACTTGATTATTTGTCGAAATTGTAGACGGAGCGTCAAACAGGCGCAGCGACCAGAATCCGCAGACAAACAGAATCGCAGCGCTGACGGTTCCGAGCGCTAAATAGCGGAAAAGCCGGGAGCGGCGGGGCTTTTGCTCAATCGCAGGCTCAACGGCGGGCGTCGGCTTGGAACTGGCGTTGGCGGGCAGATAGTCTTCGTCCTTTGCGTTTTCTATCAGCGAACCAAACCATTCCCAGGTCTGTTCAAGCGACTCCAGCTCCGCCATCTGGCTTTCGGATGCGTCGCCGGGGCATGGCTGACCAGAGGGCTTTTGAGTTGCCCATTCCAGCTGCTGTTGAGTCAATTCGACAGGAGAATCATTGGCGTTAGTCATGGTGTATTGCTCTTCTGCATAATGTCGCGCATTCTCGCCAAGCCGCGATGAGCGTGACTGAGTACCGTGTTGAGCGGCAATTCTATTAAATCGGCAATTTCATTGAACTTCATTTCGCCGAAATAGCGCAGCGTGAGGACTTTCTTTTCCGCTTCGGAAAGCTGGTCAAGAACAGCGCTCAACGTCGCGTTGAGTTCGGTTTGATGAACGTTTCGAGCGGGGTCGGAACCGGCGTCGACCGGTTCAACCGCCGTCCAGGTTTCGTCGTCAACGTTGACTTCCATGGACCGGCGCCGTTTGGCGTTGCAGACAACCCGATAGGCGATTTTCATCAAATACGCCTTCGCTTCGCCCTGTTCTGCATACAAATCCAGACCTTTCCAGGCGCGCAGAAACACCTCTTGAGACAAGTCGTCCGCCACGTCGGCGCGACGAACCATGCTCATCAGGTACCCGCGAACCAGACCGCCGTATTGGGCTGTCCACGTCGTTATCTGCTCGTTTTTCGCCTCTAAATCTGTCATATCGGCTTGGATTTACCGCCCCATTGCTATCAAGTATACTACTAGAACAACGCACAAGGCAAAATAATTGCAGAAAATCAGAAAATTTCAAGAAATTTTGACTCATCCGATAATTTGACGCCTGCGAAGTATTTTTTAAACACGAAAAACATGAAATAAGCGAAATTTACGAAAATGTAAGATTATAAAATAATCCTTTCGTTTTTTTCGTTCTTTTTGTGTTTTACGTGTTAAAATAACATCTTCAGCTACTCGTCCCGTAAATTAAGCCGCAAAGAACGTAGAGAGCGCATAGTTTTTAAAACTTTGCGAACTTTGCGAACTTCGCGTGAGCTTTTTTTCGGGGGCTAACGCACCCCGGCTCGCCAAATTTCTTACGGGAATTTTCGCTCTTTGACGTCTGAGACGTATTCTTTTATGGCGTCAATTGCCGTTTGAGCCAGATGGGCGTACTGCCGGGCGTGTTTCGGCACGAAGTCCGGATTCATGCCCAGCACGTCGGTAATAACCAGAATCTGACCGTCGCAGCCGGCGCCGGAACCGATTCCAATAGTCGGAATGGCGACTTGACGGGTAATTTTCTCCGCCAGGTCGGCTTCGACGCATTCCAGAACAACGGAAAACGCGCCGGCGTCGGTAACCGCCTCAGCGTCTTTGAGCAGAGCTTTTTCCGCCTTTTGAATGGAGAACTTGCCCAGGTTGAGAATTTGCTGGGGTCGCAGACCGATATGCGCCATAACCGGGATCCCCGCCTTGACCAGAGCGCTGACCAGCGAGGCGTCCTCCCAGCTGGTTTCCACCTTGACGGCGTCGCAGCCGGTGTCTTTAATAACTCGCGCCGCCTGAGCGACGGCAACCTCTATGCCGGTATGACCAAACGGAAACGGCATGTCGGCAACGATAACCGGGCGGGATTTCTCGTCGCATTTCTGTCGGGCGATTCTCGCGACAATTTCCGTATGATAAATCATTTCGTCAAGAGAAACGTTCAGCGTCGTCCCCTTGCCCTGCACGACGTTCCCGAGGGAATCGCCGACGAGAATCGAGTCGATGCCCGCCGCGCAGCACCAAAGAGTCTGAATGTAATCGTAAGCGGTGAGCATGGTAAGCGGCTCGCCGCTTTTCTTCTTTTCCAAAAATGATTTAATGTTCATAAGGTTGCCTTTCAATTGCTAATTGCTAATTGACAATTGCTAATTTTTACAGCGTCCACGGCTCTCTCATTGGACGCGAAACCATAGCCGATTGTTCCGGCGTCGGATTGACCAGTTCCCGTTTTTTCGGGTCCCAGACGACTTTGCTCTGCGTTCGGACGGCGATGTCGCACAGGTGCGAAATCGTATCGCTTCGGACGGCGTCTCTGAGACAGGAAACCGGAGTCCGGTCGAATCGAACGGCGTCAACAAAGTTCTGGGCGTGATTGTTACTGACGGTCAGAATCGCGTTCTTCAAGTCCGGATTGGCAATCAGGTCAGGCGAACTCGCTTTCAGACCGTGGCGGTAGACGTCGATCCAGTCGCCGTTCTCGCCGATGAACTTGGTGGAGTCTCGATTCGTGGCGACGAACTTGACTTTGACGTCCCCGAGCATGATGTTCATGTCCCAGTCGTAGACAGTATTATACAACGGTCCGCCGATTTTACCAGTACCCTCAACGGTAACCAGGCCGGAAAGGTCAGCGTCGCTTCCCCAAACCATGATGTCAAGCGGGTGAGCGCCCCAGCCGCCGAGGTAGCCGATAGACTGATCGTAAATCCAGTACGTGCCGTTGGGTCGGCAGCGGTCAGCGCAGTACGGAACTTTCGGAGCCGGACCGAGCCAGCGATCGTACCCGTCTTCGCCCAGGTCTTCCGGAATCGGGCAAGGGGTTGGGTTCCCGCCTGTTCCGCCGTTGGGAGAATACACTTCGATCTCCTTGATCTTGCCGATTCTTCCCTGACGAACCATTTCACAGCCGATAAGGCAGTTGGTCTGAGATCGCTGCTGAGTTCCGTACTGGAAATGAACCTTGTTTTCCGCAAAGACCTTTTCGCAGGAGAGAACCTGTTCCAGCGTCAAACCGAGCGGCTTTTCAACATAGCAGGACTTCTTCGCCCGGGCGGCGTAAAGAGCAATCGGGACGTGCCAGTGGTCAGGCGTGCAGACGGTAACGGCGTCAATCGACTCATCCGCCAGAATCTCCTGGAAATCAAAATACGCTTTCCCGCCGCAGACTTTCGCGGAACGCTCTCGGCGGCTCTTGTAACAGTCCGCAACTGCAACAACCTGAGCGTTTGAACAGCCCAGCACGCTGCGGAATACCTGTCCGCCGCGTCCGCCAACGCCAATCGCGCCAACCAGAACGCGTTCGGATGCCGCTGCCTTTTCTTCGTTTCCAAGGCAGGAAGAAGGAATTAAAAACGGGGAACTGACGCCAGCGGCGGTCAGGAACTTAACAAAATCTCGTCGTTTCATGATAGGATAATTCTTGGTTAAAGGGTTAAGGATTTAATTGTTGTAAAATGCTGGGAATCTTCTGGGATTTTTCTGGGAGTCTTCTGGGAAATATCCCTGCGTCTCGCCGCCGGTGAGAATCCGTCAAATCCGTGAACGGACTGCCCCGGAAAAAATACAAGCGACCAACGGGAGCGATTATAATACGTCTCCCGCGGTAGCGCGGATTGGGAGCGGCGCCTCGCCGCTAAAAGTGCGCGATCGCCGCGTTCGGACAGGCGGTTTTCATGTTGGGGGTTAAGTCCGTGGAAATCTTGCCGGATACAAGCAGCAGCAGGTCGCTGGAAACGTTTTGAATAAACGGGTTGTCCCATTGCTGCGGTCCGTGTCCAAAAGCGGAATAGGCGGAAACGCCCTTGCCTTCTTTTCGCGCCCAGACGACCGGGAACGGCGGACGGCTGTAACAGTCGCCTTTCATCCCTTCTGTATTGAGCGTCAAATAGACGTGCATGTCCGGGTTGAGGTTTTTCAGACAGTACCATTCTTCAAAAACTCGATACTTCTTTTCCGGAATGGCTTTCAAACACGGCAACTCGACCGGGTCGGCAAAGACAATCTCGGCTTCCTGCTGCGGACCGTGGATGATAAACTGCCCGCCCACCAGTTTGGTAAACGGCGTTATAATTTCCACCGGGTCGTTAGCGTAGATTTCTTCCGTCGCTTTGCTGACGTACGCCGTTCCGTTACAGCGCCACGAATCGGTC
>JAZUMX010000582.1:0-3283 GCA_045603865.1 Thermoguttaceae bacterium | reverse complement strand
GCCATCAAAAACCAGTTGTCGTACGATTCCGGGCGCGGGTTCGCAATTGAAGAAAACGCATGCATCGGGTTAAGCGACCATTCTTCCGCCGTTGGCGACTGTAACAGAGGTTCGTAAAACGCAACCGCTTTTCTCGGCGTGATGACGCTGCGAATCGACACCTTTCCAGACTGGTACAGGTTGTTGAGAATGTCAAGCTGATACAGCCGGGGCGTAGCGTGACTCATGAACTCCATCGACTTTGCCAGCGCCGCGGTTCCCTCCGGAATTTTACCGAGCTGATAGTACATTTCCGCCATGGAGAAATTGACTTTCGCGCCGACTTCCGAAATCTCAAAATCGCGTCCGACGAACCGTGCCTGAGCCTCTTTGAGGTACTTTGCCGCGTCGTTTGGCTTTTGGAAATAGAGTAAATTCTCCGCCATGCAAACGTTAAGAACGACTTGCAGACGGCGTCCCGCCTTGACTTTTGCCCATTGAATTGCAGGCTGAAGCGCCGGACAGGGCGTTTTCGGGTTTCCCGCCAGGTGAGCGGCGGACATTCCCTTAAAAGCCTCCGCAAGAATCGTTCCGCTGGACGTAATTCGAGAATAGCAAACAGCGGCAACGGTCGCTTCATGATAATACTGAACGGCGGCGGCGTTGTTCCCGGAATGCATCGCCTGACGCGCCAACGCCAAAAACGCGATTGCCGTTAGAGGATGGTCAAACTGCCCGGCGCAGACGGTCCCGCGGCTGAGAAGCGGAATTGCCAAATCGTTTTTTTCCGCTCCCAAATACGCCATGCCCAACGCGACGTCAACCCACGTCTGCGACCAGTGGTTAGGCGGAGCTGGGCGCGTCGACAGCTTGCTGATGCATAGATCCGTCAGCGGGTCTTCCTTGCAAAGCGGTCCCAACAGTTCGTATCGACGGTAAAGAGCCAATGCGGTGCATTGCCAGATTTCTGCAACGTCAACCTGAATCAGATGCGCCATGACAACCGTTCCGCCATGCTTGACCGTGTCATACTGGTTGACCTGACCTCTCTGGATGCTGAACGTGTCAGGAAACGCCCCTAGCGTTTTCTTTCTGGCTCCGAACCCCCACGGAATGTTAAGTTGACGATTGGTTTGCGGGTTTATAGACGCTGAAAGGAACTTGACGTCCATCATCCAGTTGTAGTACTGAACGTAAATATTCAAAGCCGCATTGTAATTTTCTATCGCCTTTTCGAAATCGCCGACGGCGTAGTACGCCTCGCCCAGCATCGTATAGGCGCAAATAGAATCTATCCAGCGTGAACTGGCGGACTTCATGGCTCCCCGAACTTCGGACTGATATGCTTTCAAAGCGTCTTTGAAGTTGCCTTCATTAAGCGTTGCCTGTTGAGGGTAATAGCTCAAATGGGGAAGCTGGTTGATTTGCGCCTGAGCGGAAACAGAAGCAATCAGAATCAGCGCGGCAAAAAATATCGTTCTCTTGAATTTCATGGCATAATACTCCTGTAATTAATATTTAGAGTAATTCTTATTCGTATTATACCCGAAATTTGTGCGATTTTCCAGCCGGAGAGCAGAAAAAAATAAATTATCGAGAATTATTTGTTTTCTGTTTCTTCCGATAATGGCGATTGGGTAAAGAAACAATTCCATTCAAAGGCGGATAACAAAATAATTGCAGCGGGACGCCCAAGACGAGCAGAAATGTCAATTCCCGGGGCTGACGAGCCATTTGGCTCTAATCAAAATCCGCTTGCGCTCTAAAATGACTCTTATCTATTTTTCATATATATCCCTATTGCAAAAAATTCAAATTTGAGGTAAACTGATTATAATAATATAGAATCGGATTATATTTTTTCCAATTACTATTGCGGTTAAACAGCAAAATAAATGAATTGCAAATGTAAAATAATCGTTGTTTTAAGCCTTCTGTTTGCAGCGTTCGCGCCGGAACTGGCAAACGCTCAGACAACCGCCCGGCTCAATACGCCTGCTTTGATGGAAATGTACAAGCCCTTTGTAGACTACCCCGAAGGCTATGAGGCAGTTAGTCTGACGGATATTCTGTACCGTTCCTGCCCGTCGCGCGGTCTGGAACCGGCTATTAATGTCTACTGGCAGGCGGTTAAATCGGCGTCAGACTGGAAGTATTTTCGTCAGCGGGCGGAAAAGATCAACCGATTTAATCCGCAATCAGACTCCGTCGCCCGGCTGTTTCTCCAAAAAACGGAAGACAAGGCGTCGATGGCTCATCTGAAAATGCGCCGCAGCGCAATTGAACTCAACGCGATGGCAGGCGACTGCGGGTTCTCGCCGGACAGTTTGCCGTACTGCAACGAACTGCCGCATTTTGGGGATTATCACACCAATATAGACAAGATCGCCAAGGTTCGTCCGGTTTCTGGAGAAATGAAAATGCTGGCGCGGCGAATTGATTTGGGATACGAACAAATCAAGGCGTCAGCGGCGGCGTTATCTGCGGCAATCTATTATCTGGAAGCTCAAACCGAACTGATTAACAACGGTAAAACGACAATTACAGACGTCGTCAACGCCTTTGAACAGGAAGAAGCAGCTCGCGAGGCGGTCTGGAAAGCGATTCTGTCGTACAATCAGGACATCGCCCGATACGTCGTCTGGACGCAGGCGGGACAACCCTACAATCCCAAACAGCTCGCCCCGCTGCTTCTGCTCAATCCGCGTCCAGCAACGGTTTTTGAAACAACGCCAAGCAGCAGCCCTAAATCGCTCCTTGACCAGCGTCCTAACACCTACGACGATTCCAACAATATCGGCGCTGCTCCGGAACCCGCGTACCCGTCGGACGTCAACCCGTCTGACGCCTGTTCTCAGCCGGACACTCAATATCAGCCGGCAGATCAAAACGTCAACCCGTTCCCAACAGAGCCGTCTACTACGCCGATAATTCAAAACGACTCGTTACGCGCCCCAAAGGTTTACCAGGTTGCGTATACGCCGTCTGGCGGACTGACCAAACCCAACTGGTTTGACGTTACGGTTTATAAACCAGCCGGCGCGACAGTTGTTACACTCAAAGGCTACTTGCGGAATTTCAATCCAATGCGATATCAAGTAGCGGCAAATCAGTACTGGCGCGCGTCCGCTCAATGCCAGAAACTGGCGGCAATCAACGCAGCCAGCCGCCGGGCGGACGAAGTTCAGCAAATCGTCTTCCCCCGTCTGACGAAGCAAGGGGCCTCGGCCCAAGCGAGTCTTTTTCTTTTAGCGATGAACGTTTGGAAACAGACGCTTGCCGCGCTGTCGTACGAAACGCAAAA
>JAZUMX010000581.1:0-6612 GCA_045603865.1 Thermoguttaceae bacterium | reverse complement strand
CAAAGGAGAATTCCATGCTTCACACAATTACTGATCCATCTGTTATCGAAATGGGAGACAACGACCTGTTCAATTCAGTCCAGTTGGGAGACAACGTCTCTTCCGAAGTTGTATTCGACTACAACGACGATGAAGAAAACGAAGATTGGGAAGACGACGATGACGACGATGACGACTGGCACGATGAAGACGAAGACGATGACGACTACGACGACGAAGACGACGATGATTACGATGACGATGACGACGACGATGACGACGACGATTACGACGATGACGATGAAGACTGGGAAGAAGTAGAAGACGACGACTACGACGATGACGATGAAGACGAAGACGACGATGAAGATTGGGACGACGACTGGGATGAAGACGAGGATGAAGATTACGACGACGATGTCGACGATGACTATGACGACGAAGACGATGACGATGAAGAAAACTGAGTCTCGTTAAACAGAGCGTTGTTTATCACAAAGAATCTGGCGTCTTTACATACTCCCACGCCAATAACTGCGCGTCTTTTAAGATAATAAACAAAAAACGCGTTGTCAGCCGCCTGTCAACGCGTTTTTATAAGCCTGGATTTAACTTGCAGGGGAAAACGTTTTGCATTTTCCCCTGTCAACTCTTACAGAGAATTGGTTCATGAAGTTCCGCGTCGATGACGTTCTCGAAGCCAACGTTCTTTGAACGTTTCATACTTTTGTATGTGATCAACCAAGCCGTGAAGCACGTCTTTTCTGGTTGTTGCAACAGAACTGTTGTCTACTTCAGGACCAACTTCTTTATTTTCCCATTTGATGTACAGGGTAATGTTTCCAACGTCGCCAATGATTCTTTGCCAAAGGTTTTGGGACATTTCGCAGTCTTTAATGTGGAACAAGACGTAAACGTCAATCTTCTTATGGAAAATTCCGGATTCTTTAATCAGCGATGCGGTATTAAGGATGTACCTTGTACACCAGATTTTGTCGATGAACATCCAAATCAACCAGCACCAGTATATAACTGGAAAAACCCCAAAAATGGCAGTTCGGAGATAAACGTTTCCCCATGGAACAAAATAGCCAACAACAACTAAAATCAATGTTATAAGAACGCCCCAAAGGAACTCGTCAATCAAATCTCGCGCGCTGTAACGCCAAACTTGTACGGACGTGTCTTTAACGGGATCGGTTTCTACCTTGACGTTTGAACAATCCAGAGCGTAGCTCTGATAACGAATTAATTCCTCAAAACGATTTCGAACATTGCCAATATCGTCAATGTGAAAAATTGGAGCTGTAACGTCGAACGAAAAAACGGTGATTTTACCGATTCCAAAAATTCTGTCAAAAAAGTTTTGACGCAATTTCATTCCCCACAACGCTTCCAAAAGGGTAGAGTTGGTTCTCCTGTTTAAAAAGCCCGTAATCAAGCGGATATCCTTGGGGTGCAATTCATAGGTTTTGAAAAACCATTTGTACAGGAAAGAACAGAACTCAATCAGGAAAAGGAAGGCTGGAAACGACATGGCGACAACCCAAAGGAGGGCGTTCCACTTGGCTAAATATTCATTTGGATGGGTGTCAAGACCATCGTAATACTCTAGTCCAAAAAGGATTCCAGCAAAAACGCATGCCATCAGCGCTGCGTTGATCAAGTTAAAAAACAAGATTAACCATGTGCAGCGCCAGAGTTGAACCCCATAACACGACTGTGAGTTTACATCAGGTTGTACGGCGCTTGGAGCAGGCTGAGCGGCGCTTGCAGCAGACGGTGCATTGTTAACAGCAGGCTGTGCGGAGGGTCCTTGCGTGGAATAAGATTGAGGAACAACGCGTCCGCAATCCGGACAAACGCCGTTTTCATCTGGCGGCAACTGGGAATTACAATACATGCAGGGCATTCTTTTACCTCTTTTTGGATGTTTTAGGCTTTTTGGCGGACGAATCCTGGGTTTCGCCTTCAGCCTGACCCGGAATTACAACTTCTTCTCGAACAACGTTGAGGTTGTCTGGCGCTTCAACGCCAATACGAACCGACCCCTGTGCAACGCGAACGACAGTAATGGCAATATTATCCCCTATGAGTATGCGTTCGCCAACTTTTCGGGATAATACTAACATGACTTTGATTAATTAAAAATTAAAACCAGGGAACAAGATTGAAAATGTCAAGTCCCATACTACTATATACGTAATTCCAAGCTAATTATAACGCTGTTTTTTTCTTTTTCAATCGTTTAAGGTGAAAAATTTAAAGAAAAACTCAAAAATAACAAACCAAAAGTAGTTTTTAACGCTACATATTGTCAAAATTCTCAGATTGCTCATCTGATGTAATTTCATCGAAAGTTGTGCCATCGTCTGAAATGGCGTCTTCCTCGACGTAATCGGCGCAATTGTCCGGATCGGCTTTCAAGCCGCCAAACACGACGGTGTCAAGCTCTCGCATGGTCGATTCCGTTTCCGAAGCGTCTGAAATGGCAAATGAAAACTCTTCGTCTTCAGGCTGTTCAACCGGAAACGCTTCCAACATTCTTTGATGGAACGTCTTGGCGCTGTCAGCCGGCTGTTCCGTAGGAGCAATCGCTTTGTCGATTTCGTTGGTGCGATCGTAATCTTCCCGTTTGCGGAAATGCACTTTAATGGGCGTTTCGCCAAAGGGCAGATAATCGCGCAGAATGCTGAGCAGATAGCGGCGATACGGTTCTTCAATCAGAGCCGGATTGTTGCAAAACAGGGCGATTGTCGGCGGTTGAACGGCAACCTGCGTGGCGTAATAAATTTTGGGGCGTCTGTTTTGGCGCATCGGCGGCGGATTGTGTTCGATAGCAGCGCGCACCAGCTTGTTGAGCGTCGAGGTGGAAATGCGCTGTTGACTCTGCTTAAAGAGCATTTTGGCGTGCTGAAGCAGCGGTTTGATGTTTTTACCCGTCTGACCGGTAATAAACGCAATCGGTACGTACGGCATCGTCCGGAACGTGCTGCGAAGATATCGAACCCAACGTTCAAACGGAACGCCTTGAGGAACCAAATCCCATTTATTGACGACGAAAATACAGGGCTTGCATTCTCGAATTATATAATCTGTAAGCTGTTTTTCGACTTTACTGATTCTTTGCATGCAGTCAAAAAACAGAAGGACGACGTCCGCTCGGCGAATGGAGCGTTCCGCCCGGTGCGTACCGTAAAAGTCGATGTTGGTTGTAACGCTCTTTTTACGGCGAAAACCGGGGGTGTCGATCGCGATAAACGTTTTTCCGTCCAGTTCAAAGGTAACGTCGACGCTGTCTCTGGTTGTTCCCGGTACGGAAGAAACGATCATGCGGGGTTCTTGCGCCAGCGTGTTGATAAACGTGCTTTTGCCCACGTTTCGACGTCCAACGATGGCAATTTTCATTGCGTCGTCCTGAACGGCAGTTTCTTTCAGATCGCTGGGAGGCAGCTTTTCATAAATGGCTTCCAACAATCTGTCTTTGCCATGGTTGTGCATGACGCTGACAGGAATAATCTTTCTCCCGAATTTATAGAATTCGTCTGCCCCGGCAAGGAGATTGGAATGGTCGATTTTATTGACAACCGTCAAAACCGGGACGTCTAACGGACGAAGCTTTCGGGAAACCAGTTCGTCTAACGGCACAATGCCGTCTTTGACGTCAACGACAAACAGAACAATGTCTGCCGACTCGATAGCAATAGAAATCTGCTTTTCGATGTCGTCGGTTAAATTGTCTTCGTCTTTAACGCCCATTCCGCCGGTGTCAATCAGTTCGACATAGCGGTCTTTAATTGGCGTCAAATGGGTAACTCGATCGCGGGTTACGCCCGCAGTGGGGTCGACAATGGCAATGCGTCTTCCTGCCAGCCAATTGAACAGACTGGATTTCCCGACGTTCGGTCGACCAACGATAGCAATTTTCGGCGCGCCCATAGTATTTACCTGTGAGTTACTTGATTGTTGGAAATGAATAATGGTTAGCTCCGAGCAATTCCGTCCAAAGGGATATGGATGGAAAAACCTTTGAGCTTTGTCAAAGACAAATCGAATTCTCCCTTTGATATGAACAAGCTCTGGCAGCCTGCCATTCACAATTACTTTTATATATTATATACTTTTTTTTGAGAAATGCCAGTAGGGAGCTAAAAATAGTTGGAAATCAGAAATTCGGGTTGAAAAAAGACGCTAAACAAGATTCCCAACGGAACGCAATTCTTTCCTGTTTCAAACCGATCGAATTTATCGCTGAACGTTTTGCGGAGAAACGTTAAGAGGAATGACGTCTCCCGGAAGCCAATTCAATTTAGTGCGCGGGGTGGGAGCCGCTTCGACTGCCGCCGGAGCAATCTCGTTATACGACGCTGGAGCGATTTCATCCCAAACGCCGTTTGGTTCAGGCATCGGTTCGGAAACGGTTGAAATATCCTGAATGGCAGACGGCTGCGGCGCCGAGGTTGTGGCGACGGCGTTATACGAAGCCTCCATGACAGCATTGGGGTGAGCCGTAGAAACCGGCGTTCGCAGCATTAAATTCGGTTCCGGGCGCGCCACTCTGGCATACTGTTCGTTTGGTTCCAACGGAGAGTTGACGCTTGCCAAACGAACGTCGTCTCGCATCAAATCGTTGTCAATTGCCGGGAATTGATTGGACACCCACGTCAGCCAGACGTTTTGAAACTGTGCCAAATTCTCATATCCGTAGTATTGCTGCAGCGCCTTGCTCCAGTCGTTGGTTTGAATTCCCATTTCGACAAAGGCGATGTATCGTTTGCGTCCGCCGCGGGCAATAAGATATTCCGCCGCCGTATAGCTTTGAGCGTAAAACGGCATGGCGTCTTGAGGGTACTCTTTGGCGTTGACCATGGTTCTAAACGCAATTCCCCGGTTGGTTTGAAGGAATTCGACCAGCATTCTGCGATATTTTGTTTTCTCGGAAATATGCTCAACGCTGGTTGCTGCGCCTTCGTCCACCCAACGGGGGACAGGCTGACGGAATCGACACGCAAAAATCGTATGCGTAACTTCATGAGGAATGACGGAATCGATAATTCGCTCCGGCGTTCCCTGAATGTTCATGTCCCAATCGTAGACTTCTCCGTTGGAGAAAACAAACGTTGTCGCGCCGCCGGGAGCCAGATTGTCGCCAACTTTTACCTTGACCTGACACGGCTTTGCCCAGTCCCGCAGCGGGGCCCCGAGCCAGTCGATAGCCTGCTTTTTGCGTTGGTATTCCGCCGTCAAAGCGAATTCCCGAGCCAGGTCAGGATCTGCCGCTTGAACAACAAAGTTTTTTGTCTTGAAGACGGCTGCTGACGCCTCAAACGAACTTTGAAACGCCAAAACAGCAAGAATCGTCAGGAAAAAAGTAAAATGTTTGAAAATCATATCCGGTTATACCGATTGTTCTAACTGTAACGACAGTATAGACTATTTATCAAATTCTGAAAAGAGGAATTTTTATAGAAAAATCGATTTTTTCAAAGAATTAAAATGTTTTGCCCATACAATTGATACAATCGTTATAATCAATACATCCTGAACTCGTTACTGGGCGTTTGGGAGAAAAGATTTTCAGTCCAATGAACTGAATCGTTCTGAAAGTCGTTTCCGAGGAAAGATCTCTTTCAACTTTGTACTAAAAATACGGAAATTTTAGGAGGGAAATTTCCCGAAAAACAAAATATCTGGTATAATATATATTGGATTCTTGCAATACACGTATTTGAATATACGTTAATATAAATGCAATCGGCTGAATAAAGCGTTTTTTTCACGAACCGCTTCCCCCCATATCCTTAACTTCCAGGATGTTGCCATGTTAGAGCTTTTAAAGAAAAACGGACTTCGATACGGCATATACGCGATTGTTCTTTGCGCCGTCGGGTATTTTTTGGTATCGTGGATAGGATCGGCGTTTTCTTCCTCCGGAGGGGAAGACGTCATTGAATATACCGCCACCAGAGAGAAATTCGTCAACGAAATTACCGAAAAAGGCGAGGTTTCCAGCTCCGAAAATAAAGAAATTATCTGCGAAGTTCAAGCCAAGTACACCAGCAACATCACGATTTTGAAAATCATTCCGGAAGGAACGATGGTCAAAAAGGGGGACTGGCTTTGCACTCTGGACAGTTCCAAGCTGGAAGATCAGCGAGATTCTCAGGAAATCGCGCTCAACAACGCGGAGTCGGCGGTAGTCCAGGCAGAAAGCAATCTCAAAACCGCCCAAATCGCCAAAAAAGAATATCTGGAAGGGACTTACATTCTCAACGAAACCCAGTACAAGAGCAAAGTTACGGTCGAAGAGGAAGACTTGCGCCGTCTGAAGGAATATAAGGAATACTCACAAAAGCTGTACGAACGCGGCTACGTTACGTCGCTTCAGCTGGAATCAGACGTCTTTGCGGTGGAAAGCGCTCGCCTTGACCTCATCTCCGCTCAAACGCAGCTCAAGGTGTATCAGGAGTATTCCAAAGCCAAGCAGGTCATTCAGCTGGACAGCGACATCGCCTCGGCGGAAGCCAATCTGGCGGCGAAAAAGCGCGCTCTGGAGGTTGACAAGCTCAAAATGGCAGAGATTGAAGACCAGATTGAAAAATGCAATATTACCGCGCCGCAGGACGGGCAGGT
>JAZUMX010000580.1:0-1800 GCA_045603865.1 Thermoguttaceae bacterium | reverse complement strand
GCAATCGAAAAGCGCTAAATGGAAAAAATTTTGAAAAAAAGTGAAGAATTTTGAAAAATTGGAAATTGGGGGGTAAAAAAAGAATGAAAGGCGGTAATGGTGTTCGCTTTAGCGAACGGAATTACGCATTCGCCGTTAGGCGAACAAAAAAGAGGCATAGAGTGTAAGGAAAAACTCACGCGGTGATGCGGAGGATGTTCTCGAAGTTTCTTTCATTTAGCGGACTTCGTCCGCGGTCCGGTAAGGTTATCGACTGCGTCAAAGGTTATCGGCAGGGCTTGTTGAAGCGTAACTACGTTCGCTGCGCGAACTCCGTTACCGCCTTTCATTTCTATGCGTCCTTTGCGGCTTAAATTTCTTCTTTTGCGGCAGAGGACTGCCGCGAGCCGGGCTTATCGCAGATTTTTAGCGGGACGTTGGACAAGGCGGCGTCAAGCCGCCGCATTCCCCGGCGCAAGCGCTTGCCTCAAGATGTCACGCTTGCGTAACTCCTCACTCCTAATTCCTAACTCACTCTACTCCCTATTCCCTACTCCCTATTCCCTTCTCCCCCGCACGTAAACGTCCCCGTCGAGAAGCTGGGTTTTGATTCCGACAAGTTTTTTCGCCTGGGACATGGATGGGGCGCCCAAGCCCATCAGGGGAGAAACGGCGCCGGCGCCGCCGCATAACAGTTGTGGGGCGATAAAGACATGGAATTCGTCGATGAAGTCAGCGTCGAACAGAGCGCCCAGCAGACGTCCGCCGCCTTCAACCAGAACGTTCGTCGCGCCGACATCGGCAAGGCGTTCTAAAAGACGGTCAAACCGCGCCGGGAAGGACGCGTCTTCTAAAGAGTTGGAAACGACAGAGCCGGCAATCGGGTCGATAATCTCACCGTCGTCCCACGTCAGCCAAACTGGGGCGAGGGACTGTGGGTTGCGAGTTGCGAGTTGCGAGTTGCGAGAAAAAATATCCTCTTGCCTACTGCCTTTAGTCTGGAATAAATTGGACTGCTGGAAGAACGATTCCGTTTCCTGCCGTGTCGATTTATGCAGACCGAAAATGACTCGGACGGCTTTGCGGTGCGGCTGGCGCCCTTCTGGCAGCCGGGCGGTGAGCGTTGGGTTGTCGTGAAGGAACGTGCCCGCCCCGACGATAACGGCGTCGACGCGGCTGCGAAGTTCATGGACGACGGCGCGGGACGTTTCGTTGGAAATCCATTGAGAAGACCCGTCCCGGGCGGCGATTTTCCCGTCGAGCGTTTGCGCCCATTTGGCGATAACCCACGGTCGACGCCGGGTAATGTACTTTACAAACGGCTTGTTGAGCGATTCCGCCTGACGCTGACAGATCCCGGAGACGACTTCAATTCCGGCATCGGTCAGCATTTTCATGCCGCCGCCGTCGACTTTCGGGTTCGGGTCGCGCATGGCGATATAGACTTTGGCGACGCCCGACTCGATAATCGCCTTGGCGCACGGCGGGGTTTTCCCGTAATGACAGCACGGTTCGAGCGTAACGTACATTTCCGCCCCGCGGACGTCCGCGCCGGTGCGTTTTGCGTCTGCAAACGCTTCAATTTCTGCGTGCGGTCCGCCGAACTTTTTGTGCCAGCCCTGACCGAGAACGACCCCGTTGCGAACGATTACCGCCCCGACCATCGGATTCGGCTCGACGTCGCCCTGCCCTCGCCGCGCCAGCGTCAACGCCAGATTCATGAAGTGTTCGTGTGTGTGCATATTAGAGATTATAACAGGGAATTTTTTCGGAGTGCGGCGCCTTGACGCCGCTTTCGTACTTGACGGCTTGCCGTCAAGA
>JAZUMX010000579.1:0-2141 GCA_045603865.1 Thermoguttaceae bacterium | reverse complement strand
GGACGTCCGGCGATTTCCAGATTATCCCCTACGCCAAACTGTGGGCAAGCATGTCCTACGAAACCAAGCCGACGCAAATCGGATCCGCTCCGTTTTTTGTAACTCAGCCGTCCAATACGGGCAAACAGGCTCACGTCGATTACCGCGGCACGATTTTGGGATTCAACATGAAAGCCAAGAATTTGTCGCTCTGGGAAGGTTCCAAAGTCATGGGCAAAGTGGAATTTGACCTTCAAAGAACAATCGATTTTGACAACAAAACGACAGTCCATTTGCGACACTGCTACGTTGAAGCGATTTCAGATGAATGGCGCATTTTAATAGGACAAACGTGGGACGTAGTTTCTCCTCTGGCGCCTGGAACGCTGATGTATTCCGCCGGCTGGATGGACGGCAACGTTGGATATCGACGCGCCCAGTTCCGATTGGAACGCTATATCAACGTTTCTGAATGTTTCCAATGGAAACTGCAGGGTTGCGTCAGCGCGCCGTTCGCAGGCGATTCCAACAATTTGCTGGGAGCGGACTATCGCTTAAAATACGGTTCCTGGCCGATCGTTCAGGGGCGAATTGCCGCCGTGCTGGGCTATCGCCGCTGCCCACAAAAACCGATGGAAATTGGATTTGCGGCTCACGTTGGCGAACTGCAATATGGTCAAATAAATGCTGGCGCTGACGATACAAACTACTTCGCTAAAACATGGGGGATTTATCTCGACGCCTATATTCCAATCACCTGCCGATTCGGCGTTCAGGGCGAACTGTTCAAAGGCGAAAACATGGCAATGCTTCTGGGCGGAATCAATCAGGGCGTTATGAGAAGCGCTGCTGGAACGCCGGAATCAATCGCCGCTCAGGGCGGGTGGATTAACCTCTGGTTAAGTCTCAACGATTATACCCAGTTCCGCGTTGGATACATGATCGACGACCCGCAAGGCCGCATAGATGAAATTACAACAGGAAGCGCGCGAACGCTCAACCACAGTCTGTTTGCCAATATCAAGTGCGACATCACAAAGATGTGGTGGATTGGCTTGGAATACAGCCACGTTGAAACGGGCTGGGCTGGAGCAGACGCCGGCGTTTCCGCCTGCGACCGCGTTGACTTCGTCAGCTACTTCTCGTTCTAAGAGACTGAAATATGATGAACCAATAATTGAATATCGACAATCCTTTAGGCAAAAAAACAAACCACGGGAGCGTTCCCGTGGTTTTGTTAATTAACGTCTTGCCTTTCGGCAAACTGAACAATATCGAATGACCCGAGACAAATCTCAGACAGCCTTATTCTGCTTTCGCTTACGGAAGTACAGCAGCCCCGCAGCGCCGAGAATCAGCAGCGCCCAAGTGGACGGTTCCGGAATGGCGTTAGCGTCGCCGAAGGTAAGTGATCCGTCTGCGTTGAGCCAGGCGTAGAAGAATACTCCATCGTCGTTAAGCAGCGTCAGGTTGACGTTGTCGATGTTATACAATTCTTCTGGAGCGTCTTTGAGCCAATCAAGCGTTACCACCTGACCGAGGAAGTCAGAGGTTTCATTCAGGTGAACTACCAGGTTGAGAGGAGCGGTAAACTCCACGTCTCCGTCAAAGTCGCTGAAGTCCAGCTTGTCCAGCCCCGTTCCTCTGTCGGTTGTGTAAGCGTCCAGATAGAGAGTGGAGTCAATCACGAACGTTCCTCCGCCCATAATGGAAGTCGTAAAGGCTTCAGTATCGTCAGGAGTTCCGATGTTAATCGTCTTGCCAGCCGGGAAGACGACAGAGGAATCTGCTGACAGGTCAACGGATGCGAATCCAAAGTGAGCTGTGTCGGCGTCAGGCGCCATTTGCAACTGAGCGCTGTCCAGAGCGATATTCTTCAAGGAACCGGTTTCCGACTCAGTCATCTTCAGCGTTCCGCCGCCTGTAACCGTCAAAACCGGTTGTTCAGCGCTTCTCTTGGGAACCGCGTTAATGGCAGCTCTTTGAGTAAACGTTGCGCCTGAACGAATGCCGATTGTCGCATCGTCAGTCAGCGTAATTGGGACGCTGGAATCCAGACTCTCCAAAAATCTCATCGCGCCAGTACCGTCTCCTTCGCCTGCGATTTCCAGACTGTTCAATTCACGAATGCCAGCGTAATCCGCGTTGGAATAGGTTGAATT
>JAZUMX010000578.1:0-1869 GCA_045603865.1 Thermoguttaceae bacterium | reverse complement strand
CCTACTGCCTGCGCGGCTTCGCGCGCTAATTGCTCATTGATAATTGCTAATTTTTTAAGCGTCGCACGAACTCTTCGAGCGTTTCTTCTTTGACTGCGGTTTGCTGCCAAGCCGACGGCGGGCAGAGCGGGGTGGCTTCGCTGACAGCGCGATTTTCAAGCGTCTGACAAAGCTGTTCGAGTCGTTCTTTGAGTTCTTCAAACGATTCAATCAGTCGGTCAAAGCGGTTGTCTATGGATTCGGTTTCGGTTGATTCTTCGGTATCGTCGCTATCGGAATTGTCATTTACGTCGTCGTTTGAGGTTGTCGTTTGAGGCGCTTCCGTAATTGCTAATTGCTCATTGCTAATTGCTAATTCCTCCTCTGGGTCTTCCGACTCAAACAGCCCATTCGTCGTAGCGGGATCGGCGACGAGGTCAACGCTGATAACGCGAACGATTTTGTCGATAACGGACACGTCGTTTTCCTGATGATAAACCGCCTCGACGCAATGCGAGAACCCGACGTTGCCCGGCGCGTTGTGAGCGTCCCAGAGCAATTGTTTCGCCTGGGCGTGGTTGGGATTGTAATGGAAATCGGCAAACAGCCCGGAGTTCTCCTTGAAGACGACGTTAGAAACCGTCCCGATTCTGTCGCGGTAATCGCGGGGAAGCCGAGCGGCTTCTTTGGAAACGTGGTTGACGTTGACCTTCGCCCCCTCGTACAGCGGAGCCGCTTCCCGAAGAACCTCCGGCGGATAAACGCGGCCGTTGCGCGACGTCAGCCCCAAAATCTTAACTCCGGAAATCAAACCGGAATCCGAATCGTTCGTCATCGGACTCGCTTCTCCGGCTGAGAATTCATGAAAAATTTGTTGCATAGTTGAATCCTTGATATTGAAAGGTAATGAGAATTAGCAATTAGCAATTATCAATTAGCAATTGAGACGGCGCTTTGCGTAATTGCTACCGACAAGGTCGGTTCCTGATTGGACGTGGGTAGCGCCGAAAAAAGCATTTTCGGAGGCATAACCTTGTCCTACTGCCCGCGCGGTTTCGCGCCTCATTGACAATTGCTAATTTGAACTACTGACCCCCTCGAGATTATTCCTCAGCGCGAACTCCTGCCTGGATAAAACGCCGGCGTCAAAGAGGATTTTGTCCGCTTGGGTTTCTCGCAAACGGTCTCGAACCGCCAGGCTGGGCGCGACAGGGTGAATTTCGATTTGACTCAAAACGTCGTGCGGCAAGCGTCCGGCAGAGCAGGCGACGCGAATGGCGCGCTGAAAGAGCGTTACGTCTTCGCAGGACAGCTCGTGCTGAAGGCGCTGGAACATGCGGACGGCGGGACCTTCAGCAACCATCGTCGAGGCGTAGTTCGCGTTTGAGGCGTCGGACGTGAGCATGAATACCGGCATGACAAGTCGAGCGGAGATAGCGCGCAGTTCCGCTTGCAAGACGGTAACGTATCGCCCGGCGTCGATGGCGGAGACGGGGAACTGGTAGTCGATCGTCGCGGAGGCGTCGAGAATCGTGCCGGGTCCGTAACGGTTGAGCGTCGGACCGAATCCCGGCGCGGCGGCGACGCGTTTGTCGTTGACGAATTTGTCAACCGCGGTCTGGCTGGCGCTTTGATGCTTGCGAATAATCGCGATCGCAGACTGAATTTCCGCGACGATGGACATGTTTCGCAGCAGCTTCTCCGCTCGATAGAGGTTCTTCCGAACGGGGAAAAACAGCGGCAGCCCGCGGGGAACAATCGAGTCGACGTTGGCTTTCCGGTGCTGAACCTGAGCGTAGGCAACGTACTGACCGTCAATCCAGTACCCGTGAATCGTCTCCGCGTCGTACTTGTCAAAGGAAATCCCCATGCGTTCGTTGGGCGCGTTGA
>JAZUMX010000577.1:0-5403 GCA_045603865.1 Thermoguttaceae bacterium | reverse complement strand
TGTAGTAAATGCCGCTGCCAATCGTGACTTCCTGCCCCTTGGCGCCCTTGACAGTCAACGCGCCGGAGCCAATCTTAACAGCCAAATCGCTGCCCTTGAGCGTCGCGCCCGCAACTTTCGCGCTGCCAATGCTCACGGTATCTTTGTCCTTTGCGCTGTAGTCGGCGATAACGTCATTGCCGCCGTCGTAGATGAACACGTCAGCCCCAGCGCCGCCACTCAGCGTATCGTTACCCGCTCCGCCGTTCAACGTGTCATTACCAGCGTCGCCGTTCAGTTTATCGTTGCCCGCGTCGCCGATAAGTTTGTCGTTAGCCGCGCCGCCGTTGATAACGTCATTTCCTGCGCCGCCCCAAATGCTGTCCGCGCCCTTCGTGCCGGTGATTGTATTCGCCTGCGCGTTACCGATAACCGCCGCCTTAGAAAGATTCGTCGCGTCGATAACCTTCACGCTGGTTGCGTACTCGTTTGCCTTGAGCGTACCAGTCTGCGCCGTGCCAATCGTCATTGCGGCTTTCTTGGAATCGTAGACGAGATTATTAAAGTAAATGCCGCTGCCGATCGTGACTTCCTGATTTTTGCCGCCCTTGACGGTGAACGCGCCGCCGGAGGTTTTAACTGCCAAATCGTTGCTCTTGAGCGTGGCGCCGCTGACCGAGCCGCTGGAAAGTTTGATAATATCTTTGTCTTTCGCGGTGTAGTCCGTGATTATATCGTTGCCCGCCTCGTAGATGAAAACGTCGGCGCCCGCGTTACCAGTCAGCGTATCGTTGCCCTTGCCGCCCGCCAGCGTGTCATTATTTTTGCTGCCAGCGATAGAATTTGCCTGCGCGTTGCCGATGATGTAAACCGCCTTCGTCGGAGCGGTTGCGTCGATAACTTTGACGGTCGTGGCGTAGTCGGTAGCTTTGAGCGTACCAGTCTGCGCCGCGCCTACTGTCATTGCGGTTTTCTTGGAATCGTAGACGAGATTGTTATAGTAAACCGCGCTGCCAATCGTGACTTCCTGATTCTTGCCGCCGGTAACTGTGACAGTGCCGGTGCCGATTTTGAAAATTTCGTTGGAGCCGCTGAGGGACGCGCTGCTGATACTGCCGCTGGCGAGGCTGATAATATCTTTTTCGCCCGCGCGATAATCCGTGATAACGTCGTTGCCGCCGCTGTAAACGAACACGTCCGCGCCCGCGTTACCGGTGAATGTATCGTTACCGGCGCCGCCAATTAAAGTATCGTCGCCCTTGCCGCCCGTGAGAGCCGTTGCATTTTTCGTGCCGGTGATTTTGATAGCGTTGGTGAGCGCGCTGGCGTCCACTTTCTTAGCGGCAGTTTCTGCGCCGAGCGTTGCAACGTCAAGCGCGGTTGCGGTATACGCGCCGTCGACGGTCAGAACTTTCGTTGTGGAATTGTACGTCAGACCGGCGGGCAATGTTTCTTCCTCAACGGGATAAACCTGCGAAGTTTCCTTGCCGCTGCCGTCGATAATCGTGATGTTTTTATCCCTGGCGTTGTTGACGGTAAGCGAGCCGGTGCCGATTTTGAATACGACGCTAGAGCCGCACACTGGAAATGTCGCCGCTGATAGAAATTGTGACCTGCTCACCTTCCGCGCCTAGCCCGAATAAGTCACTGCCCGCGCGGTACTCTTCAATATTCTGTTGCCGTTGCCGCCATTGCTCAGGAGTATAGATTGCGTCAGCCTCGACCGTCTCTCGTATCAGCGCCGGTGCCGCCGCGCAGGGATTTAGCAGCCGCGCCGCCGACGATTGTAACTCCGCGCGAATCCACTCCTCGGTAACAACATCTCTTGCAATGGTCTTGCTGTGAATTTTTGGGTACGGCAAATAGAGCTCAGAACAGACTTCGATAACTCCCATCGCGCCATCGAGCTCCGCCGCCTTGAGCAATTTCTTTCTTATGCTGGGTTCGTTGCCGGTGTTAATGCCAAACTCTTGATTTATAATTTCAGACCAGTCTTCTGCTGACCACGAGCAGACCAGCGTTGTTGATATATGTTTGTTGCCACTCAAGTTTTTTTTAAGCGCTTCCTCGTCGATGTACTGCCGCATGTGGCTGCCAATTTGAACACGTTGCTTGCCGCGTGCCGCCAGCGCGAACTCAAAGAACAGCGCGTTATCGAGCAGGTCGGAGCTGTGTGCCAGTTCAAACACTGACCGCGAGAACTTTTTGCCGTTGTCGTACTTCACAACTTCCTTAGCCAAGTAGCTGCCGTCTTTCACAATGCCTGGGCTGATATGTACTGGCGTGGACTCGTTCTTGCCAGCGGTGATGTTGCTAACGTATCTCATGTCAAGGTTCAGCGTCTGCAGCGCCGCCAGCCGCCAGTAGGCTGTTAGTATAGATTCATAGTTGTCGAACTTCACGCAGTCAAAGGCGTCAAAAAAATAAAGCACGTGATAATGCCAGTGCCAGCCGAAGTGAGCGCTGTACTTGCACTCCAGAGAAGTTATTGTGCCGTCCCAGCTGGGGAACTCCTTACGAAGGACATAGCGGAGGTTGCGGTTGTACCGCCGCTTGATTATCTGCAACTTCTTCAGTACTTCCGCCGCGGTCTCTCGTCTATTATGGGGTACCGTGTACGTCACCATTTTTGGGTACAGACCTTGAATTTTTTTGGCTTCAATAATCTGTGTGACCTCGGCGGCTTTGATTGTGAGCATTTGCGCCGTGCAGACTGGGCAGGACCATGGATTGTGGCAATGCTGGACGCCGTGAAAGCTGGCGTGCCGACCGCGCTGGCGACGAGTAACTAGTATAGAAACTTCACCCTTAGGGTCGTGCGGCGCGGTGTTGCACCAGAACAGAGCGCGAAGACTGAGCTGCGTGCTGGCTGGCTGCGAGTTTGTCATCATGCGTTGAATTTTTGTAAGCAGCTGGTAATTGGGGACCATTTCAATCACCTCAAAAAAATTGGGCTTCACCGTGTCTGACTACAGTGACGCCCGTCGATATATTATAGTCAGACTTTCAAGGAAAAACAATCAGCGTGGAGAAAAACACAAATTGCGTGGAGAAAAAACTTATGAAAGGATTAGATGATGCCGGTAGTGGTTACGAAGCGTGCCGCCGACACCTTGGTTGCGGTGTAGGTCTGCGCCTTCAGCCAGCCATGTTCAAGCAGCGGTGCAAAGGCGGCAAGAATCTGCGTGCGACCAGGAAAGTCAGACTGCGAATAAGTGTCCGGATAGAGGAAAGTCATTGTGCGCTTATGCTCTCCGTCGTCAGATATCTGCACCTTGTACTGTGTTTCGTATTCGCCCGGTTCAATGCGTACGCCGTCATCAGCGGGAAAGTCATCGAACGGGAGGTCATTCGTATCGTTAGCCATTGTTCTCAATCTCCCCGTTAACGCTATAGCTTACTCTAACATAGGCGTCGGCATAGGCAGCGTCAGGTCGCATGTTCTCGACCCACACAGTGCAATCACTTTCCAGCTGCTCCCAGTCTGCCTGCGTCATGTTATCTTTGAACTCACACTCACCAAGAGTATAGACGGTAGCCTTGCCGCCGGCAGTGAGCCCTATGGATAAACTTCCAGTAGCCATTCCAATCACCTCAGACGTATTATCCCAGAAAAAAAAACACCTGTCAAGTGGCGTTGGAGCTAAGGAAGAGGAAGTCATCGCCGGAGCCGGAATTGAGAGAGGCAATAGCGGCGTGGCAGTTGATAGTATTGGCGCCGGAGCCGAGAGAGACGCGCAGGCCATAGACGGCGGCGGAGTAAACGGAGTCGTCGCCATCGCCGGCAGTGATAACGGCATCCGCCGCGAGGTTCAGAATGACGTTCTTACCGTGACCGGCGTTGATAGTGGCGTTAGGGGCGTTGCTGTTAATGAAATCGTCGCCGTTGCCGGTAGAAATACGGGCGCTGGTACCGGCGTTATTGACGGTGTTGTTACCGCTGGCGACGCCGATAGTAGCGCTGGCGCCTTCGTTATAGAGGTAGTTATCGCCGCCTTCGCTGAGGAACTTCAGGTTATCGGCGTAGTTATTGAGCGTGTCATTGCCCGCGCCGACGGAGATAGTTGCGTTGGCGGCGTGACTGATAAGCCGGTTATTGCCAGCCTCAGCGAGGAAGTAGAGATTTTGCGCGAAGTTGTTCAAGGTATCGTTACCGGTGCCGGTTGAAATCATGACGTTGGAAGCGGTTTCGGCGTTATAAAGGTAGTTATCGCCGGAGCCGATGAAGGCGCTGACGGAACTGGCGCCGTTCGACAGGGTATTGGCGCCGCCGGACAGGGAAATTTCCGCGCCGCTGACCCAGTTGTTGACTGAATCGTTACCCTCGCCGGACGCGATAGTAATTGCCGTGGAATTGGAATCGGCGTAGAAAGTGTTATCGCCGGACTGGGCGCAGGCGTAGACGCAACTGGCGCCGGTAATTCTCAGAATATCGTTACCGCTGCCGCCGTCGATTGTGACGTTACCGGCGCTGGCGTCCACGTAAATGCGGTCGTCGCCGTCGCCTGCCGATGCGGAAATTTCAGTGCCGCCGTTCAGATAAATGGTATCGTCACCATGACCGCCGATAATAGTTGAGCCGGAGCCGAGGGAAGAATTATAGAGGTAGTCATCTTCGTGCCCGCCGTCGACGCAGGTATTTGCGCCGAAATTGTTTACGGTATCTTCCCCGTCGCCCGTCAGGATAACGACGTTAGCGCCGTAGTTTTGCACGAAGTCATTACCGGCGCCGGATCCGCGAATAGTGGCATTGCTTATGGTGTTGCGGTAGGATTCACCGGCGGCGTCGAGCGTGACATCGCCGAGGAAGTCGCCCTGAATATTGAGGTTGACGTTAGCGGCGCCGTTGAGAGTAATAATTTCGCCGGTGGTTAGAGAAACCAGCGCGTCGTTATCGGTGAGGTTGACGATGAAGGATCCGGACTGAATTTGAAGGGTATCGTTCTCGTTGAAGCCGGTTATTAAGTCGTTGCCGTCGCCAGCGCTGTAGAGGAAGGTGTTGGCGTGGGCGGCGTTGTGAATGGTATCGTCGCCTGCGCCAGCGTTTATCGTGACGTTAGTGCCGGTATTGTTAATGGAGTCGGAACCGTCGCCGCCTTCGACGTAGGAGCCGAGCCCGCGATTATCGATAACGTCGTTACCTTTACCGCCGGAAAGGGTAGAGTAGCGGCCGTTGTTAGTAAGGGAATCGTCGCCGTCGTAGCCGTAGATTTGGGCGTTGGCGCCGGAATTGAAAATAAAATCGCTGAAGCGGGAGCCGTTGACGACGGTATCAGCTGTGGCGTTAGAAATTTCAAGGCCGAGGGTGTCGATGTCAGCGGACTGCCAGGCGAGGTAGCGGAGGAAGATGTAGCCGCCGGAGTAATCTGGCGCGGTTATGCCGGATAGGGAGTGGTAATTTGGGTCGAGTACGAGGGACTGTTT
>JAZUMX010000576.1:0-5103 GCA_045603865.1 Thermoguttaceae bacterium | reverse complement strand
AATTCCAGATTACCGCTTATGGCGGCATCATGTAAAACCGTCCTGCCATCGCTATCTTTTGTATTGACGTCCGCGCCCTTTTTGATCAGCCATTGAACAAGTTTCAGGTTGCCGCTGGAGGCGGCAGAATGTAAAACTGATTGATTCCTGAAACCATTTGCGTTGACGTCCGCGCCTTGTTCAACAAGATATTTAACCATTTCCAGATTGCCTTTGTAGGCGGCTATTCCTAAAGCTCGGCTTGATTTGACGTCAGCGCCCTTTTCAATCAGCCATTGCACAAGTTTCAGATTGCCGTTGGAGGCGGCTGAAGCCAGAGCATCGCTTTTGTTGACGTCCGCCCCCTTTTCGATTAACCACTGAACTAGTTTCTGATTGCCGCTGTCGGCGGCTAACGATAAGATTTTGCTATCACTGACGTCTACTCCTTTTTCAAACAGCCACTGAATTACATCTAAATTACCGTTTATCGAAGCAAAATATAAGACATCGTTTTCGTCGATATCTGCGCCTTTTTCAACAAGATATTTATTCGTTTCCAAATTCCCGCTTTTGGCGGCATAATACATAACAGTCATTCCGTTTTCTCCGTGATCGTCTTTTGCATTGAGGTCTGCGCCTTGTTCAACAAGATATTTAACCACTTCCAGATTACCGCTTTCGGCGGCATAATGCAAGATTGTACCATCATCACGGTCTTTTGCGTTGAGGTTTGCGCCCTGTTCAACGAGGTATTTAACCATTTCCAGATTGCCGTTCAAAGCCGCGTAATGTAAAACCGTAATATTCAACATGAGGGTGTCGTTGACGTCGGCGCCCTGTTCAACCAGCCACTCAACCAGTTTTGCATTTCCACTACAAGCGGCTGATGACAAGACTCCGCTATCTTTGACGTCCAGTCCCTGTCCAACCAGCCATTGAACAAGTTCCAGATTACCGCTTTGAGCGGCGACGTGCAAGGCAGTCTCACTACCAAACATCGCACTGGCTTTGACGTCGAGTCCTTGTTTAACAAGCCACTTAACCAGCTCAAGATTCCCGCTTTCAGCGGCTTCATATAAAACAGAACATTCAAACTTATCCTTTACGTTGATATCGCATCCCTGTTTAACGAGCCATTCAACCAGTTCCAAATTCCCGCTTTCGGCTGCATAATGTAAGATCGTTTTTTTATATTTGTCTTTAACATTGACGTCAGCGCCCTTTTCAATGAGCGTTTTAACCCGGCTCAAATCCCCCATCAGCGCGGCATAGTGAATAACTCTACCCTGACAATGATAATTAAAACGATAATTAAAATCGAATCTTCCCGTTTGAAACATCTGTTCAAAACGTTCTACGCCTTTTTGACCAAATTGTTCGACAGCTTTCTGTTTTAGCGAAGAAATATCAGAATTTTCCGCTCCGAAACAGACGCCTGAAATTACGACTGAAACAAAAAACAATACGCTCAAAACAAATTTACGAATCATCGAGACGTTCTCCTTTAATATATGCTGGGCTTTACAAAATAAAAGAGGAATTAAATAATTCCTGTTATAGAATTATATCATTTATTGAGTTTTTATCAAGAGGACGGGGAACGGCTCCTCGCCGTGGGGGAAAGGAATTTTTAGCCGCAAAGAACGCAAAGCTATCAATTTGTGAACGCTTGCGGCGGAAGCATCCAAAAACTTGAAAATATAGAATGCAAGCCCGACCCGCTGGATCGCGGCTGTTTCAGCCGCCTTTCGAGTAAAGCAGACGAAAACGCCATCGCGATCCAGCTGGGGCGCAGCGGCTACCCTGTAAATAACGGTTATTGGTCAAAATTTTCCAATCTCTCATCTATAGAACGTTTCGCGCCTTGCTTTTCAAGCCATTGAACCAATTCATCATTACCGTTCAAGTCGGCATAATCCAAAGCTCCCCAATCGCCTCTGTTTTTTTTAGCGTTAACGTCAGCGCCTTTTCCAACGAGGTATTTAACCATTTCCAGATTGCCTTCGTAGGCGGCGTCATCTAAAACCGTTCTTCCATCGTCGTTTTTAGCGTTGACATCCAGTCCTTTTTCAACCAGCCATTGAACAAGTTCTAAACAATTGCTTGAAGCTGCCTGATGTAAGACCGTCTTTCCATCTTTTTCTTTTGCGTTAATATCAACGCCTTTTTCAACGAAATATTTAACCAATTCCAGATTACCGCTTATGGCGGCATCATGTAAAACCGTCCTGCCATAGCTATCTTTTGCATTGACGTCGGCGCCATGTTTAACCAGCCATTGAACGAGTTCCAGATTCCCAACTTCAGAGGCATAATGCAAGACTGTCTGATTGTAGTCGTTTTTTGCGTTGATATCTGCGCCTCGTTTAATGAGGAATTGCAGCAGTTTGAGAGTATATTCGTCTTGAACGCTGTCACGAATAAGAATGCACTGAGATTCATTTTCGAGAGCGCAATGCAAGACGCTGTCTCCGTTTGCATTTTTTGCATTTACGTTGGCTCCTTTATCAATCAGACATTTAACTACGTCCAGATTTCCCCATCGGACAGCGTAATGCAAGACAAAATCGCCATCGGCATCTTTTACATTGACGTCAGCGCCATGCTCAATCAGACATTGAACCATTTCCAGATTATTCCATTTGACGGCTTGATGCAAGGCGGTTACCTTTTCGAAGTCTTTCGCGTTGACGTCAGCCCCATGTTCCAGCAGCCATTGAACTATTTGCCGATTGCCATTTTCTATGACGACATTTTGGACGGCGAAAAGTAAAGGCGTCCAGTCATCGCTATCTTTTGCATTGACGTCCAATCCCTGTTTGACCAGCCATTTTATCAACTCCAAATTATCGCTTTGGGCGGCGCTATGCAGCGCCGTCATTTCGACTTTACTTTTGGCGTTGACGTCCACACCGTGTTCAACCAGCCATTGAACGATTTTCAGTTTACCGAAGTACGCGGCGCAAAGCAAAGGCGTCCGAAGGCAATTATCAAATGCACATGCTGCATTGACGTCTACTCCCTGATTTACCAGCCATTGAACCAATTCCAAATGTCCGTTACTGATGGCATAGTATATAATTGTCCGTTCGTTGCTGTCTTTTGCTTTTATATCCAGTCCCTGTTTGATCAGCCATTGAACCAGCTGAATGTTCCCGCTTTCGACGGCAGGAAACAAGACGGTTTTCCCGAAATCGTCTTTTACGTTAATGTCGGCGCCGCGTTCCAGAAGTTGTTTAACCCGGCTCAGGCTGCCCGTCCGCGCGGCGTAATAAAGAACGTTAGCGCCACGTTTGATATCGCGGTATGAAAAATCGAATTTTCCCGTTTGAAACATTTGTTCAAAACGTTCAATGGACGTTGGAGTAAATTCGATTAATTTTTTATTGTTGTCAGAATTCTCTGCTGAGTAATTGACGTTAGCCAGGCTGGCTAAAATAATCAAACAAACGCTCAAAATAAATCTGCGGCTTTTCATGATGACGCTCCTGAGAGGTGAATGGCGAACTGGGTTAGAGAGAAATCCTATTATAATTGTAATTATATTTTTAAAAAATACAAGGCGGGAATTATTCCCGCCTTTCATTTTACGTTCGCTTCGCTCACGCCCGGGGGCTTACGCACCCCGGCTTGCCTAATTGCTAATTGCAAATTGCAAATTGCTAATTAGTGCACTCTCTGTCCGGGTTTGGCTCCGGAGTCTGGCGAGAGCAGGAAGACCTGCGTTTCGTCCGAGCCGGGACCGTGAGTTCCAGCGGCGCCGACCATCGCTTCCGACATGCCGAACTTCATCTTGCGTGGCTTGAGGTTGGCGACGCAGATAACCAGACGTCCGACCAGTTCTTCCGGGTTGGTATACGCGGCTTTAATTCCAGCGAAAACCTGACGGTTGTTGTTTCCGCCCAGGTTGAGGGTCAGCTTGAGCAGTTTCTTCGCCTCTTTGACGGCTTCCGCGGTCAGGATTCTGGCAACGCGCATATCGACTTTGCAGAAATCGTCGATCGTGCATTCGCCTTCAATCGGTTCCGCCTTGAGCGATTCGTCGGAATCATTGTACGGGTTGGGAACGTCCGCCGCTTCGGAGACGAAATTGTCAAACGGAGACGCGGGAGCGGCTGCGGCTTCTGCGGGAGCCGGTTCGGGTTTGGTTTCAGGAGCAGGGGTAGGGGCTGGAGCAGCCGGGGTTTCTGGGACTTTGCTTTCTTCAATCATGGCATCTACTTTTTTAGGATCAACGCGGGTCATTAAATACTGATACTTGTTAACTTTCGTTCCGGTAAGCGGGGTTTGCGCCTGCGACCACGATACAATCGGATCGTTGAGCAATTCGCCGGTCATCTGTGACAGCTTCGGAAGAACCGGTGTGAGATAAACGACAATCTGACGGTACAGGTTCAAGCCGATTGTGCAGACGTCCTGAAGTTCTTTCTGCTTATCGGGGTCTTTTTTAAGCGTCCACGGGGCGGCGTGTTCAATAAACTGATTTGCTCTATCGCCGGCGGCGAGAATCAACCGCAGGGCTTTGGCGTAGTCGGTTGCTTCGTACGCCTGAGCAATCGCGTCAGCGTCGGCTGCCGCCTGAGCAAACAGACCGCCGTCGTCGGGATAGGTTTCGGAAAACCCGGTCGATTCGACGAACTTTGCCGTTCGGCTTGCCAGGTTGACGACGTTGCCGACCATGTCCGAATTTACCTTGGCGACGAATTCGTCCAGGTTCAAGTCGAGGTCGTCGGAGTTGTCGCCCAGCTTGGAGGCGTAGTAGTATCGCAGGTACTGCGGGTCAAGGTGGTTCAAATACGCTCGGGCGGAAACGAACGTTCCCTTGGACTTCGACATCTTTTCGCCGTTGACGGTTAAGAAGCCGTGAATGTGAACGTTTGTCGGGAGAGTGAACCCGGCGGTCTTGAGCAGAGCCGGCCAGAAGAGCGTATGGAAATACGTGATGTCCTTGCCGATAAAGTGATGAATCTCGGTGTTTTCATTTCGCCACCAGTCGTCAACAGATTCGCCGTTGGCTTCGCACCATTGGAGAGTTGACCCCATGTATCCAATCGGGGCGTGGTACCAGACGTACCAGTAGTTGCCGGGGGAATCGGGAATCTCAAACCCGAAGTACGGCGC
>JAZUMX010000575.1:0-3027 GCA_045603865.1 Thermoguttaceae bacterium | reverse complement strand
TAACGACGGGGCGGTAGTTCGGCTGTCCTTCGAATTTGGAGTGAAGTCTGCCGAAGAACGACGGGTGGAACGGGCAGTTGTCGTCCAGCCAGTTGTTGATCGTCAGCAGTTCGTCCGGGCTGAGCTTGACGGTCGGATGCCATGCTTTAAGCTGTTTGGCGTACTGCTTGACCGCGTCGCTGTTGTACGTGCAGCCCGTATCCGTCAGCCAGGCGGAAAGCGACGACGACGGCGAGCAGATCTGGTACGGCGGGATATATTCAATCCCGTTTGACGCGGCGTCTTCGTTGCGCTCTTTGCGGTTTCCCCACAGGAGCTTGCTTTCGTCGTCCGCCAGTTTCTTCATGGAATAGTACGAAACGCTGTACGTCCCTTCCGGCTTCCCCGTCAGGTTGAGCGCGGACTTGCCTTCGCCTGTTGTCCCGTCGTGACAAGCGATGCAATGCTTGTCGAGAATCGGCTGAATTTGCCGCTCGTAGTCGAACGTCATTTCAGATCCATTGAGATACGCGCCGTTGAGATAGCCGCTGGTCTGGTTGGGCTGCGCGGTCATGACGGCAATCGGTTTTGTCATGGCGATGGGCTGCTGAATCGTCGACCGGGTGGGCGTGTTGTTGGGCGTTTCGTGACATCCAACGCAGGCGCGGGTTTCGCCCGGGCGGAAATTGACGTACGTGCGTTCCGTCTGGACGGCGCGGAAGTCTTTGTCCAGAGCCTGGAAAATAATCGCCCGGTCGGCGGGAACGTAGAATCGGGCGGAGCCGTCTTCCTCAACCGGAACGATTCCCAGCTGAATTCTGACTGCCAGATGCCCAGCGCCGATAGCGGAATGAGCGTGCGTCGTGCCGGCGTGATCGTCGTAGTACGGTTTGCGGGCTGACCACGAACGCGGAATCTGTTCCAGAATTCGGAGATATTTAACCGTCCCGCGGGGAACGTTGTCCAACCCGGCGTAAACGTCTGTCATGACGACGACCGCTTTGTTATCTTTGGCGAGCGATTCGTTTATCAAACTTGGACGAACCGGCGGAACCGGGCGCGCAACAAGCGGATACGGCAGCCAGCAGGAAACGGAATCGTCTTTCAAAAGCGGTTCGTCCGTTCCAGAACCATCGATAACGCACAGGCCGTATCCGGTCGGGTCGTTCCACGCCAGTCCTTTCGGCTTGCAGGAAACCAAAAACAGGTTCTCGTTAATCGGGTACGGGTCCTTGAACAGACGCCCCGGCTTGCCGGTGGAGTCCCGATACCAGTTCCCGTTAGCGTCTTTGAAATGGAATCCGTTGTGATGGAACGTTGCAACGTCTGACGTAACGTATTTCATCGTGTCGATGGATCGGACGTTGTCTTTAACGTCGATTACGATAACCGTGCCCATGGCGTTGTTGGGACAGCAGTGTGACGTGCCCAGGAAAACGATTTTGGTTGTCCCGGGAATGGGTCGGGCGTAAATCATCGTTTCCGGGAACGTAATCGTGTTGCCGTAGATTTCCGTTGAGTTCGTCCCGTCCGGATTGACTGCCCAAAGGGCTTTGACGTTTCCCGCCGCCTTGTCGACGTATTCCCAGCGATGGTACAGAATTCTGCCGTCCGGCAAAACCGCAGGCGACTGTTCCGACAGCGCCGAGAAGGTCAGCGGCTGCATGTTGGAGCCGTCGCCATTCATGCGGTACAGGTTGGAAACGGTCAGGTTGTCTCCGGAATCGCACAAAACGGAAAACAGACACCGCGTTGTGATAAACGCAATCCCGCCATCGGGCAAGTAACACGGCTGCATGTCGTCCGTGCCGCGATGGTATCCGCTGGTAGCGAATCGCTGATGTAACGCGTCTTCAATTTCCGGCGGGAAGGTGAGCTGTTTCAGCCCCGTTCCGTCAACGTTGATCTCGTAAATGCGGTATCCTTCCTGATTGGATCGCTTCCAGTCAAAGACGATTTTCTTCGCGTCGAAGGACACGTCAAATCGGTTTATCACGCCGCCGGCGAGAATCGGGTTGACGTCGCGCACTTTCCCGGTTTTGAGATTGAGAATCGCCAGCCCGCCGCCGGGCGCCCAGCGGGAATTGACGTGGTCTGTATAAACGTGGTTGGACGTGAGCGTAACGCGGCGAATAAAGACGATTTCCTCAATGCCTTTGTCCAGCAGCCGTTTTGCGGCAGACGCATTGAACGTAAAGGGCGCCTTGTCCGCCGTCGGAACCGGTTCCGGATCGGGCGCTGGCGCGCCGGGCATGCCTTTCATGTACTTCGCTTTCGACGGGTATTCAACCGGATGACAGTAAACCTCGAATGTAACAGTTCCGTTTTTGGCGGACTCGACCAGCCCAACTTCCGCGGTAAATCGCGTATATTTGCCGTCCAGCTTGTAATGAAGAATCGACGGCGCGTGCGCGTAAATGGCTTTTTCAAACGTCTTGCCGCAGATTTTAACGGGTTTGCCTGCGTGATCTTTATTGATGAGCATGGTTCCCCATCCCGTCTGAGAGGAGACCGGCTTGAGCGTTGTCATGTCGACGGCGTTCCCGTCAGCGTCGTACAGAGTGGGGTTGCACCACGCCGCCTGGTCGTAATCGTAGTTGTCCGGTCCGTATGTAACAACCAGATACAGATCCGACGCTTTATTGAGTTGAACGTCCATTGCTTTTGCAGGCGTTTTGACGTTCATGACGTCTGTTTTAACCGCCTCAAAACAGGGGGAATCCTGACTTCTGACGACGCCTGCAATCGCCAGAATCAAAACGACGCTAAGGAAACAGTTTCGATTTATCATGACAGTATTGTATTAAATCTAGGGGGTTGATAATTTACCGGATTTTAACTTCTCTTTAAATTATACCCTATAAAAGCGAAAAAGTCAACGACCAATCAAATATCATTTTGCGACAAGGGGGAGCGCCCCCGATGGCGGGGGAGCCAATCCGCGCTACCGCGCGCCCCCGATGGCGGGGGAGCCAATCCGCGCTGCCGCGCGAGACATATTATAACCGCTCCCGTTGGTCGCTTGCTTCGGGGAATGCGGCGCCCCTA
>JAZUMX010000574.1:0-1674 GCA_045603865.1 Thermoguttaceae bacterium | reverse complement strand
GCCCTCGTTTTATTCCTTTTTGTATGGCGTCTTGAAAAAAAGCAAATATAAATTATACTATAAACCAGGACACGTTTAGCATACCGCTATTGATCCAGATCGCGACCCTGAATGCATGGACGCGCCTCGACAAAGAGTTTTATATTATGGCTTTGATTTCAGTTGCAATTTGTACCTATAACGGCGAGAAGTATCTTCGCTCGCAGCTCGACAGCATTGCTATGCAGTCGCGGGCGCCGGACGAGGTTATTATTGGCGACGACTGCTCTTCCGACAAGACGATTGAGATTATTCATCATTGGATGAAAACCGTTCCCTTTTCCGTTCGGCTTATTCAGAACGAGCATAATCTGGGATACGAAAAGAATTTTGCCAATATCATGCTCAACGCGACGGGGGATATTATCTTCCCGTGCGATCAGGACGACGTTTGGCTTCCAGACAAGCTGAAAGTTATGGAAGCGTATTTCCTGAGTCATCCGGAAGTTGGCGTTGTGTATTGCCGACGATCTCTCATTGACCAGAATGGGGATCCCATTTCAGAGCGATTGACAGAACTGTTTAGCAACTATCACCCGCTTGACTCCAGCTATTTTTATGCGGATTTCTGCAAGAATTTCCCAGACTGCGCCGGGTGCATGTCCGCAATACGAAAGAGCCTGGTTGACCAGCTTTTTCCGTTTCCGGACTTGTGGGCGCACGACACCTGGATTTTTACGATGGCTCCCATGTACACGCAAATGAAAACCCTGCCGGACGTTTTAATGCTCTTTCGCCGACATGGGAACAACGCGTCTGCGCTGGGAAAAGAAGCGGATTGGGCGAACGGGCGCGACGTGTACTATCTCACGTCCGTCGGTCAGTACAGAGCGCATACGCCGTACCGGGAAGATTTGATAGCGCGCCTTTCCCAACTGCCGGAGTCGCCGTATCGGGACGGGTATTTGAAGTACCTCAAGGGACAGGACAAGCATTTCGGGAACCGCTGTAAAATCGAAGACCATTTCTGGACGAATCTCCATACGCTTGTTTGTGAAGTCCTGTCCGGGCGCTACTTCCAGCACAAACAACCGTTGAAGAGCATGCTCTTTGACGTCAAAGAGGGAATTTTGAATTCGTTCAAACGGTCGCCGTCTGAGAAATAGTTTGTTACATTTTAATATCAGAATAACACCATGACCAAAAAAGCCATATCGTTAATGTCCGGCGGGTTCGACAGCATTTTAGCGTCGCGAATCATGCAAGAGCAGGGGTTTGAAGTTGAGGGCTTGAATATTCGCACGCCGTTTGTTGACACGACCGCCAAGGCGCAGCAGGCGGCGGACGACCTGGGAATTCATCTGACTGTTCTCAACGTCGACGAGAGTTACATCGATATTATTCGCAATCCTCAGTACGGGTACGGCAAGGCGTGCAACCCGTGTTTAGACTGCCATCTGTACATGTGCCGCATGGCGGGAAAGTACATGCAGGAAACCGGGGCGGACTGCGTTGTAACAGGCGAAGTCGTCGGTCAGCGTCCCAAAAGTCAGCGGCGGCATCATCAGGAGCTTATCGAGTACAAGTCAGGAATCAAAGGACGCTTGCTGCGCCCGATTTCCGCCAAGCTCTTGCCGGAGACGGACGTCGAACGTTCCGGTCTGGTTGACCGCGATAAACTCTATGCGATCGAAG
>JAZUMX010000573.1:0-3113 GCA_045603865.1 Thermoguttaceae bacterium | reverse complement strand
GGCTCACAGAACGACATGGCTACGATCCGACTTATCGGAACTGTGGTTTTCAGAGTTGAACAGCGGGTCGGTAAACGTTCGTCTGGAATCGGAAAGGAAATAGTTGTCCTGACCGTTTCGGGACATGTTGACAGGTTTGGTGTTTTCGATTTCCTTGTTGACGACGACCTCGATAATATAGGAGTTTTGCTCGTTGGGCCAAACGCGGACGACGGCTCTTCTGGCGATCGTATGCAGCGTCGCATCCCATCGCTGCCGCGCTCCGACGGAGTCTCCTCGCCACGGCTCGAGAACGGTTGCGCCGATGGTTCTGTCCGTGATTAAATTGCCGGGGTTAACAACGCAGTTAATTTGTCGGCACGGTTCTTCTTTCAGAATCGGGAAGTATTTGCGAACCGGTATGACCATCGCTTCCCATAACGCCGTTGGATTGCAGCAGGAGACGGTAATAGAGTTCCTGTACATTCCGCCTGTACATTGAGAAACCGAAGACGCAGGACAGGTTTGACAAGGCGACTGGGCGCGAAAATTCGAATTCTGAGAACAGGATGGACATGAAGCTGCTTGCTGAACGCCGTAACTGTACCGCGGCGACGCGCCAGGTCCGACGCAGCCGGCAAACAGCCCGGCTGTAAAGAGCAAAAGGACGGCAAATAGCGTTCGTTCAGACGCAGACCGCCAGCGCTCGGCGCAGCCGAAACGAGCTGCTTGACAGACGCGGTCAAGCGGCTCGTTTTTCGACTCTTCGATGCGGATTGGCTTCCTGATGTTTCGGTTCATTTTTGAAGGCGCTTCAGGTTCACATTACTCATAGGTGGCCGGTGTAACGCTTGCGGTCGAGGCGGCAGGCTGAGTAACCGGAGTCGTCGGCTGGCAAGCTGGCGGAACGACTGGCTGACAGACAGTTTGGCAAACTGGTCTGACCGGGCATGCGGGCTGGCAAACGGGCTGACATACAGGTTTAACAACCGGGCATGCCGGGGCGCAAGACGGAGCGGTCGAACAGGGAACCGGGCAAGGGGGCGGCGCGCAGGGGGACGCGCAGGGCGACGCGCACGGTGAACACGGCGGAGGACAGCAGTCGTCATAGGCACAGCCGATAAACGCCGACGCCAGTAAAAGCGTTACGGATAACAAACCCCATCGAATTGTATTGTTCATAAAATCACCTTTGAATAATGGATTGAATTATTGCTATTCGCTCCCCAGCCGTTGGCTGAAAAACAGGATAGTTTATAAGTTCCAGGTTTTATGCTTTTCTATTACACATTTTTTAAAAATGACGCAAGAGCAATTTTGTAAATTCAAACAACTAATTAAACAAATTTTCGTCGGAATTTTCGTCGAGGGCGAGGGCTTTGTGAAAATTGTCACATCCGGCGACGACCAGCGCGTCTGTGCGTTTGGCGATGGCAATCGCAGCGTCGACTGCGCTCTGTTTGGTCGGGAAAATCTGAACCCGGTCGCCGAGACGGCGTTCCAGCGCGTCGACGAAGTCCGCGTTGTCGGATCGGTTCCCGACGAGATAAACTCTGTCCCGCTTTGACCGCTGCGATTTGGGATTGAATTCAAGCTCGGTTCTCAGCGGCGACCAGACCGGAATCGGAAGGACGGTCAGAACGCGTCCGGAAACGAGACCCTGAATGGTTTGCAAATTGATTTCAAGCGGGTCGTCGTTGTTGGACAGGTCCTGAACGAGATAAATCGGGAAATTGTACGAAGAGCGAATGAGCTGCATGTATCCGGGAATGATTGTGACAGATTCGATAATCCGAATTATATCCGTCAGCGGAATGGACAGCGTCAGCCCGAAGGCGACGGCGCATAAACAGTAGTACAAATAGTCCTGTCCGACAATTCTCGTTCTCAGCGGGGACGTCTGGCTTCCGGCGGTGATCAAGGCGATCTGTTCGCCCGGGTTCTGTTCGAGAATCGTTCCGTGCACCTGACAGTTCCCGCCCAGCCCGTAGGTCAAAACGGGGCAGTGAATTCGTTGAATTGTGGAACCGGACAGGGGAGCGTCGCCGTTGAGAATGACGCAGCCGTCGAGCTGGTCGAGCAGTTTGACCCGGGACGCAGAATCGACCATGGAATTCTGGCAGGAGTCGGTCAGGGCAACGCAGCCGGAATGAAACGGAATCCCGGCGACGTTCGATTTATCCAGCGCGGTTTGGGAAACTTCCATCACAGCGCAATCGCATTCGTTTTGAACCATTCTGGACAGCCAGTACGCGCTTTTCTTGGGAGCAAGCCCCGGCATGGCGGCGGGATGCGATTTGACGATTTCCGACATGAACTGATACAGCTCGTCCAGCGACCGGGGCGCTTTCGCCGTTTGGGTCGAATTGAAAATCGCGGCGCCGGACTCGGTCAAGACGCCTGTTTTATGCCCGGTTTGAGAAAGCAGGTTGGCGACAAGATAGCTGACGACTCGCCGCCCTCGTCCGCCGGCAACGCCGATAATCTGGATTTTTTTGCCGGGTGAATCGTAAAGCGCCTGACAGATTTCCGCATAGGCGGCATGCGGATTGTCGACGCGGCAGACGGGGATGTCCGCCAGACAGTCGCACGTATCGCAGAACGCGAACTGATTGCGGACAATTACCGCTGCGGCGCCCTGTTTTCGAGCCAGTTCCACCCCGGACGGGTCGACGGACGGGTCTTCCATGGCAACGTAAACCTCGCCGGATTCTATGCTTGAAGCGTTGTATCGACAGGACTTAATCCGGAAATCGGAACAGTTTTCAAACTGGGCGTTGGGAAACAGCTCTTTGGCGTACAGGGGAGTAAGGGTTACGTTGGAAGTCAGCATAATTAAATTAGCAATTATCAATTGGCAATTAGCAATTATTTTAGACGCTTTGCGTGTAATTGCTAATTGCGTTAGTACTCTAAAATCATTTGGAAATTGCTTTTAATTTCCATAAAAACCTTATAGGAATTTATGTTCAGTTCGTCAAGAGCAGTTGTGAGGGAGGGATGCAGTAGGCAGTAGGAATAGGCGAGCGGGGGCGCGTAAGCCCCCGGGCAAATCTCACGCGGAGACGCGGAGGAGCGGAGGATGTTCACAAAGTTTTAAAAACTATGCGTTCTTTGCGGCTTAAAAAAACTTT
>JAZUMX010000572.1:0-1819 GCA_045603865.1 Thermoguttaceae bacterium | reverse complement strand
CGCGGTTGTCAATATGAACAGCGGCGTTATTTCATCTGAAGACGGCGATGGCAGTTCAACGTATGGCAACTATGTTTTTGATAACGCTATCAACGTTCTGAGCGGAACGGACAATGCCATTACCGCCAACAGAATCACGCTTCGTAATTTAGGCGCAGCCGGCGCAGGAAAGATCAACGTTGCGAAAGACGCAAAACTGACGATTTCCTCGCAAATTTTCAATCCCGACGGGAATCCTGTTCCTCTGGTTAAAGAGGGCGAAGGAACGCTGGTTCTTTCCGGCGACAATACGTTTACCAGCGACACAACGGTTTCTGCCGGAACGCTCAACTTGACTAAAACTGGTCAAAAGGGAACTTTGGCAACAGGAAGTACGTTAAACGTTGTTGGTTCAACGTCCGTTGTAACAGGACATGGAGATATTTTTGGCTATACCGCCGGAACCGTTGCAACGATCAATTTGACCGAAGGCGGAACGCTGCATAACGATTCAACAGACGCTCATATTACCATGGGCGCGGTTGTCAATATGAACAGCGGCGTAATTTCAGCTGAAAACGGTACAGGCAGCGCAACGTTTGGCAACTACGTTTTCGATAACGCTGTCGACGTCCTGGGCGGAACGGACAATGTCATTAACGCTAATAGAATTACATTGCGTCAAGCTCCTGGCACGCCTGGAAATGCAGGAGGAAAGTTCAACGTTGCTGACGGAGCTAAACTGACGATTTCATCGCAAATTTTCGATCCCGACGGGAATTTTGTTCCTCTGGTTAAACAGGGCGCTGGAACGCTGGTTCTTTCCGGTGACAATACATATACAAAGGGAACTAACGTCTCTGAAGGCGTTCTTCAACTCACCGGCGACGCGGTCAAAGCGAACAGCTCGATTGAAATTGCAGCCAACGCCACGTTGGAATACAACGTTCCCTCTGGCGAAAAATCGCTGGACTTCACAACCAGCAATACGACCGTCTCCGGCGGAAACGTTGCCAAGACGGGCGAGGGCAAGCTCAAGATTAAAGCGGACGGAACCCAGTTCAACGCAAACAACTTCACGGTTTCCCAAGGCGAACTGGACTTCAAAGGTCAGTACAACGGCGATTTGATTGTCAAGAATGGCGCAACGCTTTCACCCGGCAATTCCGTTGGAGATTTAACCATTTACGGCAATGCAATAATCGAAACCGGCGCGACAGGCTTGTTCGAGTTCAGTTCCTACACCGCAGACAAAGAAGCGCAGCAGTACGACAAACTGTTTGTCGAAAACGGCGGTACGTTTGTAATCGACGAAAATTCGATTATCAAGCTGTTCTTTGAAAACAACGACTACGATGCCTGGGCGGCGGAAGGCGAATCATACAAACTGGTTTCCGATGAAGAATACAGCGGCGTTACGCCGATTCTTGGGAATTTCACAGACTTGTTTAGTCTGGAAGGCATAGAAAACGACGGTTTGTACCTGATTGTTGGCGGCGCTGGTCCCCTTCCTCCGGGACCGGGTTCTGGCGTTCCGGAACCGTCAACCTGGGCGCTGCTGATTCTCGGCGCGATGGGCTTGTACTTCATTCGTCAAAAGAAAAACAATAAATAGTCAACAGATTATTTATATCGGTCGCGAGAGGGACGCACAAGCGGAACTCTCGCTTTACCATTCAATAACCATTATTGGAAAACCTGTCAGGATTTATGAAACGTAACGGATTTACACTTGTTGAATTGTTGGTTGTCATCTCGATTATGGCCGTTTTGGGCGGGATGCTCTTGCCAGCCGTTTACGGCGCCAGAGAATCGGCTCGTCGCGTAACGTGTACCAACC
>JAZUMX010000571.1:0-3445 GCA_045603865.1 Thermoguttaceae bacterium | reverse complement strand
AGGTACATGCAGGTCAACGCGATTCCGAGAGCGTCGGCGACGTCTGGCGGTTTGGGGATTTCCGTCAGGTTGAATTCGCGCATGACAGCTCGCTGCATTTGCGCTTTGCTTGCCTGTCCGTTTCCTGTAACAACTTTTTTAATTCGCGTTGCGGTATAGGAATAGACAGGAATCCCGGCGTTTGCGGCGGCGAGCATGATGGCTCCTCTGGCGTGTCCCATTAAAATCGCGGTGCGAGGACGCTTGTAAAAACTGTACAGATCTTCCAGCCCCATGGCGTCGGGCTTGAACTGGTTAACGATTTCTTCCAGCCCAACGTAGATTTCATGAATCCGTTCCGGGAGCGTCTTTTTTGACTTCCCTCGAATCACGCCCGCTTCGAGCAGCCGAATTTTCCCGTCGCTGTTTTCGATAACGGCGTACCCGGTAATTCCCAGCCCGGGGTCGATTCCTAAAATTTTCATCTTTGACAGGGGATGTGATAACAAAGAATGAGCAGTTTAATACCAGCCGTCTGAACCGCCAGCCCAACGAAGCGTTTTCCCAAACGACATTTATAATTATATCGACAATCCCTCAAATTGCAAGCGGGAGCCTCAGTCGTGATGGGTGCGGAATCAGGCGTGAAGAGTTGAGGAAAGCTGACAGGCAAGCCGGGGCGCGTGTGCGGGTCTTTGGACAAGGCGGCGCCTGGGTGCGAAGCCGCACGGGCAGTAGGACAAGGTTATGCCTCCGAAAAAGCCTGTTTCGAAGATACCCATGTCCAATCAGGAACCGACCTTGTCGGTCGCCGCACTCTCCGCGCAAGCGCGTTTCAATAATCGTTCCGATTTAAAAAAATACTCTCAATTCTCTCGTAAAATGACGTCTTTTTCCCCTATTCACCCTTGCAGAAAATCGCTAAAACGCTATAATATTAATGCGTATTTCGTAATTCGCAATTAATTTTACAAAGAACCACTATAATTACGAATTTCGAATTAAATAATTACGCATTACCCGAATCACGAATTATTTAAATTATGTCCAACGAACTCCCCCCTGATAACAACAACACGCCCGACGGTCAGACGCCAGCTAACGCCGATATGTACGTTCCCGGTCCCAACGCGCTGGCAAACTTCAAAGACGGAACAACGCTCATTCGTCAATCTATTACAGACGAACTCAAGCAAAGCTACTTGACGTACTCCATGTCGGTTATCGTCAGCCGCGCTCTGCCAGACGTCCGCGACGGGTTAAAGCCCTCTCAGCGCCGAATTCTGGTTGCGATGAACGACCTCAATCTGACCCCCGGCGCCAGCAGAATCAAATGCGCTAAAATCTCGGGCGATACGTCAGGCAACTATCACCCCCACGGTGAAACCGTCATTTACCCAACGTTGGTTCGTATGGCTCAGGAATGGGTGATGCGCTACGTTCTGGTAGACAAACAGGGGAACTTCGGCTCGATCGCCGGGCTTCCGCCTGCCGCTATGCGATACACAGAAGCGCGCATGTCCCGCTTCGCCCAGCTGATGCTGGAAGACATCAACCTCGGCACGGTCGACTTCATGCCCACCTACGACGGCCGCGGAATGGAACCGACGGTATTGCCGTCCAAGTTCCCCAACCTGCTGGTTAACGGCGCCAACGGCATCGCCGTCGGCATGGCAACCAGCATTCCGCCGCACAACCTGGGCGAAATCTGCGACTGCCTTGTCAAGCTCATTGACGATCCCGGCGTTTCGATTGACGAACTGCTCGAACTGTGTCCGGGGCCGGACTTCCCCACGGGAAGCATTATTTGCGGACGCAGCGGAATCCGAAAAGGATACCACACCGGGCGAAGCACCATCCTCATTCGCGCCACAGCGACAATTGAGGAGATGAAAAACAACCGCCATCGAATCGTCGTTACCGACATTCCCTATCAGACCACGCGAGACAACGTCGAAGAACGCATTGCCGAAATGGTCAATCAGGGCAAAATCGAGGGCATCAGCAACATCCGCAACGAGTCCGACCTCAAGGAGCCGGTTCGTCTGGTTCTGGAACTCAAGCGAGACGCCGACCCGGACGTCGTTCTCAATCAGCTTTACGAATACACGCCGCTGCAAAGCTCGTTCTCGATTAACTTTGTCGCTCTGGTAGACGGCAAGCCGCGAACGCTGACGTTCAAGGAAATTCTGGAAGAGTTCCTGCGGCACCGCATGAACGTTATTCGCCGCCGAACGATCTTCCTGCTGGAAAAAGCGCGGGCGCGCAAACACATCGTCGAAGGGCTTATGCTCGCTCACGCCAATATCGACGAGGTTATCAAGGTCATTCGCACCAGCTCCACTCAGCAGGAAGCCAAAGCGCGCTTGATGGCGGAAATTCAATGTCCGCGCGCGCTGATTGAACGCGCCCTGGGCGAAGACGGGTTCAAGGAATACGCCGAAGATCACGGCATTAAAGACGAATACTCGCTCACCCCGGTTCAGGCGGACGCCATTCTCCACATGACCTTGGGACAGTTGGTCAACCTGGAACAGGAAAAGCTCATCGAGGAATTCCGCAGCCTCATGGCGGACATTCACTCCTATTTGACGATTCTTTCCGACGACGCCAACATTCTGGCGATTGTCCGCAGCGATACGCTCGACATCAAACGCAAGTTTGGCGACAAGCGCCGCACAGAAATCTCCGGTCAGGACATCGGCGACATCGATCTGGAAGACCTCATCGAGGAAGAAACCATGGTCGTTTCGATTTCCTCCAACGGGTACATCAAGCGCACGCCGGCAGACGAATACAAAGCTCAGCGCCGCGGCGGCAAAGGCATCAAAGGCGCCAAGGTCGAAGACGAAGACCCGATTCAGCACCTGTTCGTCGCGTCCACGCACGCCTATTTGATGTTCTTTACGAACTTCGGAAAATGTTACTGGAAAAAGATCTACGACCTGCCGCAGGCGGCTCGAGACGCAAAAGGACGCGCTATCGTCAACCTGCTCAATTTAGACAAAGACGAAGTCATTGCCGACTGTCTGGCGGTTCGTGATTACGACCTGCCGGAACATTACATGACCTTCGCCACCGCCAACGGTCTGGTGAAGAGAACGGCTCTTTCCGCCTATAAACGACCGTGGAAAGCCGGCTTGAAAGCGATTAAACTCCGCGAAGGAGACGAACTGGTCGATGTTGCCGTTACGTCCCAAACAGACGAGCTGGTTCTGTCGACGCAAACCGGCATGGCGATTCGATTCCAGGCGGCTACCGTCCGCGCCTCCGGGCGAGACTCCTCTGGCGTGAAAGGCATCCGCCTTGTCGGAACAGACCGCGTTGTCGGCATGGTCGTTGCAGACCCGACCGCGTCCCTTCTGACCGTTTGCGAAAACGGATTCGGCAAAAAGACCCCGTTCGGTCCCGGTTCAACGACAATTATCGGAGGAGAAGACTCTGACGACTCCGACGCTCCTGAAAT
>JAZUMX010000570.1:0-2377 GCA_045603865.1 Thermoguttaceae bacterium | reverse complement strand
AGCCGTCTGGAACGAAGCAGCCTTCGACGTTGTCGACGTCCGCGCCCATGAACGGGGAAATCTGCTTGAATTCCGGCTTTTCGCCCTTGAGAGCCTTTTCCAGATCGACTTCGTAAACTTCCCACGTGTTCTTGTCTGACTTGGCTGTAACGAGAATCTTTTTCGCGTCCCATTTCATGCAGATGTCGCCGATAAAGGAATCGTACGGCGCGTCGATAATCGGTTTAATGGGAGCGTCTTGATCGTGAATGGAAATAACGGCAAGCTGGTTGCCGTAATTGCCTTTACCGCGCGAGCAGTTGGACATCCAGTTGGACATCAAGCCCGCGTTTTTCGCCGTTCGGACGAGAACCTTATCGAAGTCGAGAAGCGGGTTTGCCAGCAACGCTTTGCGGCGGAATTCCAGGAAATCCTTCGCGGCTTTGAGCGCTTCGTCTACCGACGCCTGATTGGTCGGGTCAAGAGAAGAAAATATCTTTTCGTACTTTTCCAGTTCAGCCAAATACGCCTTGCCGTCGTACTCGTCTTCGTCGTATTTTTCAGACAGGTCTTCAATCGCCATGCGGAGCGAGCCGATCTGTTTAACGGCGCGGTACAAGTCGGGAGAAACGCCTCTCATAACGCGTTCCAGACGAGCTTGCGCCAGGCGTGCCATAAGACGGTCGCGTTCCTCTTTGGACATCGTCGCGCTCATGTCGTCCGGATCGCCGAGGATTTGGACTTCCAGCAGAGACGCCCAGGAATTGGCGGGGTTCTTATCTTTGGCGGGATCGCCGACTTTGCTCGGATACGTGCTCCACATGCGGATTTCCACCCAGTCTGCCGTCGCAAGATACTTGCCTTTTTCCGTTTCGAGGAAATCGGTTAAGAACCCGCCTGAACCAGCGCCGAGAATCTTGTCGCCGGTCGTCAACGCAGGCGCGCCGTCAAAGTTGGGACGCTGACCCGGGTTGGCGGAATTGTTCGCAAACCGGACTTCGTAGTCCTGATGGGATCGGCTGTCGATGTTGCCGGTGTAAACCGCCAGTTCTTTGATATTGCGGACTTTTCCCAGATAGAACGCCATGACGGCGGGTTTACCTTCAACGCCGACGCGCCCCATGCCGCCGCATTCGCCGGCGGAGTTGTCACGCAGCATATTGACGTCGCTGGGGTTGACGCCCTTGACCGCTTCAATCTTTGAGCCGTCGAAAAGCAGGAAATTCAATATCGACCGTTCCGAAATGTTTTCGGACATCGGACCGTACTCGTTCGTTCTCCAGGACTGAGTCGTCATTTGGACTTCAGCCCAGGCTGCCGAGCAGAAACACGCCATCACGGCGATCAAACTTAAACGTAACGTTCTTTTCATGATTAATCTCAAAAGGAAAGGAAGGTGATATTATTAGCTTCTAGCTGCCAGCTTCTAGCCGCTAGCTTGGTTAATCAGTTTCATGCATATCCGCAAGAACCTCGAATCCACAAGCTAATAGCTAATAGCTAGTAGCTAACAGCTATTCGTTATCTGCGATTTTGAACGACCTTGATTGCAAAATCAAGGAAGAATTGAACTCCTAAAAACAATAAATAGGTTGCCAGGGGCAGGAAACTGATGCAGGTCAAAGCTGTTACATCTATAAGCGCTTTAGCGGCAAAACCAATTCCCACTATGGCAGATTCATCATTTATCGTGAACGACTGGATAATAATTCCAATCAGCTTCAGGACGTACAACGACATAATAAATCCGTAAAGCCCCAGCGACAATCGCAAAAACAGCTTGCTCAAATACTGAATCGCGCCAGCCGCTTCCGACGCCGGAGACATGGAGCCGTCTACCGACATGTTGAGCGAACCGGGGTTAGCCGCTGTAACAGAGCAAAACGCAAAGGCGGCAAAGAGAATAACGCCGTAAATGGCGTAGCCAATCAAGACGGATGTATTGTCGCTGCTTAATCCGGTAAAGAAAGCGCTAACCAGCCCCCAAATCGCCAATCCCAAAAAGACGACGCATAACGAGTCGGGCAGGGCGGTAGAAACGATTCGGCCTTCGCCCAGATTGTTCAGACGAGTTAACGACGGCATAAGCCGCTTGTTGACGTAGGCGTTTGCCAAAAGAATAACAATCGGCGTTCCAAACAGGCACAGAGCTCTTAACGAAGCTGAGATGTTAAATTTGCATATCGCAAAAGCCAATACGACAATCAAAACAACGCTTAACAATTGCATCAAAACGCCAATCGAGGCGAAGAATTTCCCCATCGCGGTGGCGACTTTGCCGGGGAATCCGGATCGCAGCATGTTGGGAATGAAGTCCAGAAACGCGCCCTTTTCGATCAGCGTGTCCGCCCCGGACATTGCACTGGCGTTGTCGATTTCGTCATCGGGATCGGAAATG
>JAZUMX010000569.1:0-1768 GCA_045603865.1 Thermoguttaceae bacterium | reverse complement strand
GCAAAGTAGATACGTCGTCGTTCTGATTGAAGCGGCGGGCGGACTGGCGGTTCCGCTGACGGAGGATTTGCTTACCGTCGATTTCGCGGCGGCGCAGGGCTGGCAGCTGATTCTCGTGTCGTCCGGCAAGCTGGGCAGCGTCAACCATACGGTTTTGTCGCTGGAATCGGCGCGGACTCGCGGGCTGGACGTCTTGGGCGTGGCGTACAATTACTGCCCGGACGCCGACCCGGCTATCGACCGCGATTCGGCGCAGTACATTTTAGAATACATGCGAAAAAAAGGACTCCGCCCTGCCCTGTCCGTCGTCCCGAAAGTCGATTTAAGCCAGATCCCAGACGGTTTGCCATCGGTCGACTTTTCCGCGCTGTTTTCGGAGTTTATCAAGTAACATTCAATCAATATGACAGATTATAATACACAAGCGCACATCTGGAAACCGTACGCCTCGGCGAAGAACCCGCCGGCTGCGTTTAACGTCGTCAGCAGTTCCGGCATGACAATCGTTCTGGACGACGGAACGGAGGCTCTGGACGGGATCTCGAGCTGGTGGTGCGCCTCGCACGGGCACGCTCAAAAGACCGTTGTCGAGGCGATTCGTCAGCAGGCTTTGCAAATGCCGCACGTCATGTTTGCCGGGCTGTCACATGAACCGGCGGAGGAACTGACGGCGGAGCTGCTGCGCGTTCTCCCGCCGGGGCTGGACAAGATATTCTATGCGGATTCCGGGTCTGTGGCGGTGGAATGCGCGCTGAAAATGGCGATTCAGTATCAGCAGGCGGTTGGACGGTCAGACAGACAGAAAATCGCGGCTCTCAAAGGCGGGTATCACGGCGACACGATTGGCGCGATGTCCGTTTCCGATCCCGACGGCATGCACGCGATGTTTCAGGGGCTTCTGCCGCAGCAGTATTTCGCGCCGCAGCCGCAATGCCAGTTTGGTCAGCCGTGGGTGGAAAGCGATTTTGACGCGATGGCGGCTTTGCTGGACGAGCGGGACTCCGAACTGGCGGCGGTGATTGTCGAGCCGATATTTCAGGGCGCAAACGCGATGTACTTCTATCATCCGGAATATCTCCGCCGACTTCGAGAAGAATGTAACAGACGCGGAATCCTGCTGATTTTCGACGAGATCGCAACCGGGTTCGGCAGGACGGGCGAACTCTGGGCGCAAAATCATGCGGGCGTTGCCCCTGATATTATGTGCATCGGGAAAGCGCTCACCGCCGGGACGATTACGCTTGCCGCGGCGGTCGCTTCGTCTGCCGTTGCCGACGCGATTCCCGCGTTCATGCACGGACCGACGTTCATGGCGAACCCGCTGGCGTGCCGCGCCGCTGCCGCCGCTGTCCGGCTGCTGGACAGTTACGACTGGCAAGGGAACGTCAAGCGAATTGAGAGAGAACTGAAGGCGGGCTTGGAACCGTTTCGGGCTCTGCCCAACGTCCGCGACGTCCGCGTCCTGGGAGCCGTCGGCGTTCTTGAAGTGAAACAACTCCCCTGCCCTGACTTTGTCATGAAAACCGTCCGGGAAACCGGCGTCTGGCTTCGTCCGTACGGGAAATTCGTCTATACCATGCCGCCGTTTATCGCCTCGACGACCGATATCCAGCGCATCGTCGCCGCCATGAGCGTTCTGGCAGACGTGGGGTAACGGCTTGAGAGTTTGGCGAGCCGGGGTGCGTAAGCCCCCGGAAAAAGCTCACGCGGAGACGCGGAGGAGCGGAGAATGTTCGCGAAGTTTTAAAAACTATGCCTTCTTTGCGTT
>JAZUMX010000568.1:0-2917 GCA_045603865.1 Thermoguttaceae bacterium | reverse complement strand
CTGTACGGCATGATCAGCGGCGACAAACCCCGGCTGGCGCACGAAAACCCGGACGTTCAGCGCGCCTATTCCGAGTTCCTGTCCAAAGACGGCGCTAACCTTAGCGAAGAATTGCTTCATACAACAGCTTACGTCGATCGCTCAGGCGAGCTTGAAGGACAGATCTGACGCGAAGCGTCATACTATTCCCTACTCCCTATTCCCTATTCCCTAACATTTTTCCCCTTCGTCCGTAATAACCTGTAGAACAACTTGATATCCAATTGTTTCAGTAAATAATAATGACGCAAATTCCCAGCGATTTACTTCCTTTTTACGATCAGATACATCGATACGCGTTTCGCGTAACGGGGTCTCGCGATGAGGCGGACGACGTAACGCAGGAAGTCTTTTTACGGTATCTCGGTTCAGGGAAATCGTATCAGGCTGACCAGCTTCGCAACTATCTGTATCGAACAGCGAGGAACTACATGATAGATCAGCATAGACGCAGGACGATTCAGGCGAAACTCACCTCCGATGAGAACAGCGAGTCGTCGCTGGCGTACCGAAGTCTGTTTACCCCGCCGGCGTCGCCGGATCAAAGCGTTCAGACGTCTGAACTGCAGGCGATTGTCCGTCGGCAAGTCAATCGGCTTTCGCCCCAAAAACAGGAAATCCTCCATCTGCGGTACGACGAACAGATGAAGGCGAAAGACATTGCTGAGGTCGTTGGTCTGTCGTACGGAAACGTTCGGCGAATACTGTCAGAAACAATAGCTCAATTGTCAAAGGAATTGGAAGCGTATAAATAAGAGATAATCCCTGCCATGGAAAACAATAATTTAGAAGAACTGCTGGTTTTGTACGCTCTGGGTGAACTGGAGCCGGACGAGGCAACGACTGTCGAGGAGGAACTGCAAAAGCGTCCGGAGTTGGCTGCAAAGATAGAAAAAGCTCGCCGCGCAGACGGGCTGCTGTCAGACGTCTTTGCCCAGTCGGACGAAGCCGCTCAGCAGACGATTGCAAAGGAATCTGTCAAACCGAATGTTGCTGATAAAACGGAAACGTCTCATCGTCTGGCTCGTCGATTTGCGTTTGCCTCTGCGGCGCTGGCGCTGGTTTTTGTGGTTGGCGCCCTGCTCTATCCGCAATTTGTCAGCAATGACGTACAGGTTGCTATGACGACTCAAGAGAGTTCAGAGAACAAGTCCGTTTCGCTGGATACTGTTACAGAAGGCGTCAAGATGGAAGAGCCGGCGCCAGCGGCTCAGGAATCGGTTCTGGAAGAAGCTCAGGAAAAACCGATGAAATTCGCCTTAAATGCGATGGACGACGCTGACGTTGCTGAGGAAGTCGTTGAGGAAGAAGCCGTTGCCGAAGATATTGCTCTGGAAGCAGGAACTGCTGATGCGGATATGGCAGAAGACGATATGGATATTCTTTCTGCCGCCCCTGCTTTCGCGCCAATGAATGCGGCTGCGCCAGTTCCTGCGGCTGCGCCATCTTTAGAAAACGCCAATATTCCAGAAAGCAAAGTTTTTGGAAACGCGGCTGCTGTGCCGGAACCGGAAGAAGAAGCTCATGCTCAGTATTTTATGAGAAACGCTCTGTATGACATTCCCAGTCAGAAAACCGCCGACGGCATGGCTCCTATCAAGGGCGAGATTCCCCCGATGAAAGAGGAACTTCTTCCTGAAGAAGCTTTAGGTGAGATGGCGGTTGATCAAATGAACAAACGGCTGGAAACTCAGCGCGGTGCGAATGCGGGGAAAAAGGCTGCTTTTAAACTGAACCGACAAAGCGTTGCCGCTGACGCCGCCCCTGCTCTGGATTCTTACGCTCTGCTCCGTAAAAGCGTGATGGAAGAGAACAAACTTCCCAATCCGGAAAGTGTCAATGTTGAACAGTGGTTCAAGTATTTCGGGGGCGCTGAACCCGTCAAAGCGAAAGAACAGGAACTCAAGAGCGAAGAAACCGCGAACAAAGACGCTCAATTCGTCAAGGCGGTGAATCAGTTTGGCGCTTTGCTGTCAAACTCCGATGCTGACGTCAAGGCGTTTGAGGAAGTTCTGGACTTGCTCAAAGATTCCGTCGGCGACGACGCGAAACGCCTGGAGTTCAAGGCGATCGTCGAAAAGACGATTGAGATTAAAAAGCGTTCAGAATAGCGTTTATTGTTCGAGTTCCAGCAGTATGGTTTTAAGGTCCAGCCCGAGAGCGAATCCGATTAAGCGTCTGTTGGAACCGATGACCCGATGACAGGGAATGATAATCGGGATCGGGTTGGCGTTGCAGGCTTGCCCGACGGCGCGCGCTGCGTGTGGGATGCAGAGTTTTCTGGCGATCTGTCCGTAGGTCATCGTCTCACCGTAGGGAATTAGTAACAGCTCTTCCCAGATGCGCCGCTGAAATGCCGTCCCCTGCGGACGCAGCGGCAAATCGAACCTCCTTCTTCGCCCGGCAAAATACTCTTCCAACTGCCGCCGCGCTTCCAGTTCCAGAGCGGATAATTCAGAAACGACAACGCAGTCGTTGGGTGAATAGTTCAGTTCAACGATTGCGTTGTCTTTAATAACGAAATGCCAGTAATTCAGATTCAGGCAGTTTTCGATCATTTCGTCAGTTCGTCCAGTTCGTCTACCAGAGCGCCGAAGTATTCCATGGCGGAATCGACCGGGGCGGGCGTGGACATGTCAACCCCGGCGCCTTTGAGCAGTTCCAGCGGTTCTTTGCTGCAGCCGCCTTTGAGGAACCCGAGGTAGTCGTTGCGCTCCTTGACGCCGCCGTTGAGAACGCGGTTGGAAAGCGCAATCGCCGCCGACATGCCCGTCGCGTACTTGTAGACGTAAAACGCGCGGTAAAAATGCGGGATTCGCAGACATTCCAGTTCCAGCAAGTCGTCTACGACGAAGTCCGGACTGAAGTATTTGTCCAG
>JAZUMX010000567.1:0-6096 GCA_045603865.1 Thermoguttaceae bacterium | reverse complement strand
CATAACAAAGATAAAAGCAAACGCCGCCTCTAAATAATTGTTGCTTGAAGTAATAAACTTGTATACCAGAGCGACTAAAAATAACAAAAGTGAACTGACAGTTGCGAAAATTCTCGGACGAGTCATTCGGTTAAATGAAACCGGAGACAGCATGCAGGCTGCGAGCATCAAAAACGCTTCACCCAAAAAGAGGAAAATAAGCGTTGCAATGATAAATACTTCCCAGTCTACGGAGCTGACAGACGATAACAGACCAAAGGAAAGACTGTCAAAAATCCCCATTATGGCAAATCCCATAATGGTAGCCAGAATGATTCTTATAACCATGTTGATATTGAGCGCTCCAAAGACGATCCCGTAACAGTTGAGAACCTGAATGGTTAGAAACGTCCAGTAGAGCGTTAAAAGAATTTCCTGAATATCCAGACCGCGTAGCAAATAAGTCAAAATAATAAACGGCGCGGCGGCGCTGAATAAAAGCAGCGAGATGATTAAACCGCAGTAAAACTTTCCTCTGACGATTTGCATCGGCGTTAGCGCGGTGGAGAACATGGCGTCGTTTCCGCGAACTTCCTTTGTCAGCCGGGTGGAGGTGTAAACGGGAACGCAGACAAGGTTTACAATGAAAAGCAGAATTATTAAAGGCGTAAATAATTCCGCTCCGCCTGAAGTCAGATTTTTTGTGTCAAAGGTGAGAAGATAGATTCCCGATACAAGCAGTTCTATAAGCAAATACAATTGCAGAAGGAGAGTGATGTATCGGCTTCTGACAGCCTGTCGCATTTCCTTAATCGCAATTGGATTGACTCTGTTATCCAGCGTGGCAAAAAGGTTTTTAAAATACTGTATCATTGTACGTTTCCGTTGGTAATTGTCATAAAGAGGTCTTCCAGCTGATTGTTTCTCAAACGAAAATCGACAATCGGAAATCCGTCGTTAATCAGCTGACGAAGTATTGCGACCGCGGAAGACTCGCCGTCTTCCAGGGTTAATTCAACATGGTCTCTTGAAACAGCAGGGTTTATAACGCCGGGCATTTCAAGCAGACGCATGGAAAGCTGTTTTAGTCTAAATTCCAAATCGTCTGATCGCATCAGGCGAATTTCTGCTTCGATGGACGCCTTTGCCCGCCGCTGGCTGATTTCGGAAATGGTTCCTGCGTCAAGCAATCGTCCCTGTTCGATGAACACGACTCCGTTGCAAAGCTCTCCCAGCTCCGTTAAAATGTGAGATGAAATCAGGATCGCCATACCGTTGTCAGCCAGGGCTTTGAACAGTTCCCGCATTTGAACTCTTGCTCGAGGGTCAAGTCCGTTGGCAGGCTCGTCCAAAATGAGAACTTTAGGTTCGTGAACCAGCGCTCGCGCCAGGCTGACGCGTTGTTTCATGCCTTTTGAAAGAGCGTTAAGCGTTTTGTCTGCAATGACGTGCAGATCGGTAAAGTCCATAACCTCGTTAACGATTTTGTTTCTGGCTGGATTTTTGATGTTATACGCTCTGGCGTAGAAATCAACGTATTCCCGAACGGAAATGTCGTTATGCATCGGGAGAGAATCGGGCATGAATCCGACCAGTTTTCGGACTTTTTCCGGATACTGTGTTACAGAATTCCCGTCAACAAAGCAGTCTCCATATTGCGGCTGGTCAAGCGTTGCCAGAATTCGCATGGTTGTTGTTTTGCCTGCGCCGTTGGGACCGACAAATCCAAATATCTGTCCTTTGTCAAAACCAAACGAAATATTATTTACCGCTCGGGTATGTGGGAAATATCGAACGAGGTTTTTGATTTCTACAAGCATTGGAGGATAAGTTTAATATTCGATTTTAAAACAGAGATCGTCTGCAAACGAAATAAACGTTTGTGGACGATAACGAATCTGTTATTGGATTTGTCGGAACTTGCGCTCTGGATTATTTAATGCTGCGTCTGCTGACGACCGGATGAGGATATTGTATTATTCCTCTTGACGATATTTTTCCGGGAGAATATTGGCTAGCTCGCGCTGCAGCAGGGACTGAATATCTCCAGCGTTGTCAGTTCGAAGCGCTCGAAAAGCAATTTCCCGGCAGCGCAGCATGTCCAGGGAAGAACAAACGCGTTTAATGTCTCGCATCGCTCCTGGCGGCATTGACAGCGAACGAAGCCCTAATCCCAGCAAGAGCATTGTCAAAGCCGGGTCGCTTGCCATTTGACCGCACAGACTGACCGGTTTGTTGACTCTGTTAGCCGCAGTAACGGTTTTCCAGATCAGTTTAATTACTGACGGTTCGCAGCCGTTGAACAATTTCGCAACGTCTTTGTTGGTTCTGTCTACTGCAACGGTGTACTGAATCAGGTCGTTGGTTCCGATGCTGATAAAGTCAACAGCTTGAAGGAATTCTTCAATCATCATGACCGTTGACGGGACTTCAACCATAATTCCCAGGGGAATGTTGTGATTGAAAGGAATGCCTCGTTCGTCAAGATCTTCAAATACGTCGTTAACGATCATCTTGATGCGCCGCCATTCCGAAAGCGTTGAAACCATCGGGAAAAGAATCTGAATGGGTCCGTATGCAGAAGCCCGCAAAATCGCCCGGAGCTGTTTGCGAAACATTTCCGGCATGGACAGGCATAAACGTATTGATCTGAGCCCCAGCGCCGGGTTGCGATCTTCGCCGGGCAAGATGTTGGTGAGCAGTTTGTCGGCGCCCAAATCGCAGGTTCGAATCGTTACCGGCTTGCCGCACATTGTTTCAACAACCTGTTTGTATTTTTGGAAGTGAGTCTCTTCGTCCAGCTGCAATTCGTTTGTCAGCCAAAGAAATTCTGTTCGATACAAACCGATGCCGTCTGCTCCGCGGTTAAGGCAGTTTTTGGCTTCGAATTCTAACTCCATGTTTCCCAAAATACGAATTCTTGTTCCGTCTTTGGTTTGACAGGGAATGTTGTCCAGATTGTTTAATTGAGCGTTGAGTTCGTAATATTTGTGAAGAGTTTTCTGGTACTGTTTTACGATTTCAACGGTTGGATTGATGTAAATAATCCCCTGATTGCCGTCGACAATAACCTTTTGCCCCGCCTGAACGGAGTCAAGAAATCCTCCCACGCCGACGACGGCTGGAATTTCGAGGGCTTCAGCAATGATTGCGGTGTGCGACCCTTTAGAACCGATTTCTGTAACAAAAGCGCGAATGCAGTTTCGGTTCATGTTGGTCGTTTCTGACGGCGTGAGATTGTGCGCCAGAACAATTAAATCTTTGTCGATTGCCGTAAGCGATTCTGAATGAACGCCCATGACAATCTTCATAATGCGCGTTTCCAAATCGAGAATGTCGTTGGCGCGCAATGACAGTTGGTTGTCAGGGATATTTTTGAACTTCTCTGCGTATTGTCTAAAAACCGTAGAAATGGCAAAGGGCGCAGAATAGCGTTCTTTCTCGATTTTTTCGAGAATCTCCTTGCGGAGCATGGAGTCGTGCAGAATGGCGTGATGCGCCTGAAAGATTAAACCGTAACTTTCTCCTAATTCCCTGGTAACAGTCTTCGCATTTGTAGAGAGTTCCTGCTGGGCGATATCGAAGGCGTTTTTGTAGCGATTGATTTCTTCCTCAACCTCTGAAGAATCGACAACCGAGTGGCTGATTCGAAAACCTTCGTTGTCAATTACCAGGGCTTCTCCAATTGCTATTCCAGGCGAAACGGGGATTCCTTTGAGCGTTATCATTGAACTGAAAGTGTGACGCTCATTGAAAGAGCAGGTCAATAAACGTTAAAAAACGGATGTCAGTAACAAGATATAATAAAGTTGTCAATGCCGAAAGGGAAAAAGTTCAGTTTCGGCGCTATGACGAATGAAATAAAATATTACGTCTTTAACTTGAACCGCTGCCCAGGAATCGAAAACCGTTTAACGCATCAACCGTTTAAACATCGACTGAGTCAGACAGACGATTGAACGTTATTCTCAAAAAGGGCGCAGACGTCGTTGAGGGCTTCGGACGCTTGTTCGCCCTGAGCGTCAACTCTGAGTTTTACGCCCGAGACGGCGCCTAAGGTCAGAACCTGCAATACGTCGCAGGCGCTGACGGTTTCCGAACCCTTGGTAATGGTTACCGTAGCGTTGTACTTTTTAGCGCATTCGCTTATCAGCAGCGCAACGCGCATGTGCAATCCTTCCGGATTAGAGACCGTTACGAGTCGATTCATATAATGTTCTGATTGATTTAATTACGTGAAAAGCAAAAGTTACAGGTGGATTTCGTCTGATGTGATTGACAACGTCAGGCGGCAGGCGTATAAAAACGTTTTAACCCAAAATCCACCCATGAAACTTTAACAGGACTCTTGGAGTCAATCGGATCATTCAAACTGATTGTTGTCCGCCTCGGAAAGCAACTGCAAGATGTCTTGGCTGTTACGCGCCTGCTTGAGAAATCTGCAGAACGTATCGTTGCGAAGCTGACGGGCAATGAGTTCAAGAGCTCGCAAGTGTCGCGCGGGTTCGTTTGGCGGGGAAATGAGCAAGAACATTACATAGACCGGCTCGCCGTCAAGACTGTTGAATTCGACGCCCTTGTTGCTCACTGCAACGGTGCCAACCAGTTCCTGGACACATGGGTGCTTGGTGTGCGGAACAGCGATGCCGCGACCAATGCCAGTACTCCCCAACTCTTCACGTTTAATAATCGCGCGAACGAGGCTTTCATAATCGTCTCGGGGCAATTTGCCGGCTTCGACCAAAGAATTCGCCATCTCTCGAATAGCGTCTTCTTTTTTTGTCGCTTGAAGATTGGGATTAATCGAATCTGCTACGATAAATTCATCAAACCTCATTGGCGAGGACTCCTTAAATAAATAAAGTTAACTAACGGCAAGAGAAACGGTTTCTCTTGCCGTAAATAAAACTCAATGAAATGATGTTGGTTATAATATATCAAATTCGCGCTAAATTTAAATGGAGGAGGGAGGAAAAACAATAAAAGTTCTCTCCATTTTTTTCGTTTTTTCCGGTAAAATCAGAATAAAAACAAAAAAAACTGCCATATACCCTCGTATTTAACCCGGTTAAGTCAACTGAGAGTGCGTAAATTTGCTATTTTGTCATTAGGCGTTTAGCGCGGTTGTTGACCTTGAAATGCTCAAGGCTTTTTGTGCTCGTCAATCTTCCTTTCTTTTGCTTTGCGAAGCTGTTGTTCCAGTTTGTCGAGCGCCATGTCCATGGCGGTAAGGAGTTCCGTATTATCAATCGTCGCGTAAGCGTCTGCAAGGTTTTTCTGTTTGACCGTAACGCTCAAGGTAGGCTTTTCCCGGTTTGCCAAGTCGATCAGGATGTCGACGCCTGTAACGGAGTCGAAATTGCGACCGAGTTTCTCGACTTTGGACTCCAAATGAGCCTGAGTCTGCTCGCTGACGTTACCATGTCGCGTGGAAATTGTTACGTTCATTTGTACCTTCCTTTTCTGTTATTCGCCGATAATGGAATGCTGATTTATCTGGCAGACGCCATCAATTCCAATTTGTTTCCGGCGACTAACGAAGTAAAACCGAAATGAAAAAATATCAGGATAAGTAACTGAAACTTCTCAAATTAAACGCCTTTTTACGTTCTTTATTATACCTTAATAATAATCAATACTAAAAAGAAAATCAAGCGCTTCTCGGAGTGATTTTCGCTCATTTTTCAAAAATTTCTTTTTGGAAATATTATTAGGTAAAATTTACCGGTTATAAGGCTTAATTTACTCTTATCTATTGTAAAAATAATGGCTTATAATTTCAATACGCATTATGTTTTCAAAATGTTTGAATTTACTCGCTAATTGATCTGAAACTTTGAGGATCGTTAATTATCCTGCATTCGGACAGTCCTCTGAACCAGGTCATCTGCCGCTTCGCCAGTTGGCGCGTGTGCAGGACGATTTCTTCCCTAAGTTCCGACAGCGGCGCGGTTTCGCTGTTTTCTATCCATTGAATTGGCTCTCGGTATCCGACAGCCTGCGAGGCGGTGCGGGATAACGGCGAGTCGAACTGGATTAGTCGGCGCACTTCGTCGATCAGCCCGGCGGCAAGCATGGCGTCAACCCGAACTGCGGTGCGCGCGTCCAGTTCCGGCT
>JAZUMX010000566.1:0-3382 GCA_045603865.1 Thermoguttaceae bacterium | reverse complement strand
GGTCTTGCCTCCGACGGAGCTGTCGACCTGAGCCAAAAGCGTGGTGGGGAACTGCCAGAATCGAACGCCTCGCATGTACGTTGACGCGACAAAGCCCGCCAAATCGCCGACAACGCCGCCGCCGATAGCGCAGACTGCCGTCTTTCGATCGCAGCCGCCTTCCAGCATCCGGTTCCAAATCTGCTCTGCCATTTCGAGGCATTTGCTGTCTTCGCCGGCAGGAATGACCGCCAATTCCGTTTCCCACTCTTGAGCCAGCGTTTCCGCCAGCGCGTCTCCGTAGAGAGTTTCGACGTTGTCGTCCGTTACAACAAAAATCTGGGACGGCGCGCCGTTTTGGAGAATGTATTCAACAGCTCTTGGCAACAAACCCGACCCGATAAAAATCGGATACGTTCGTTCCCCCAGTTCAACAGTAAGAGTTTTGATTTCTTGCATAATATTAATATTATACACAGAATTGGGGAATAGGGAATAGGGAGTAGGGAATTAGCAATTGTCAATTAGCAATGAGCAATTATTGAAACGCTTTTCGTAATTGCTAATTGCAAATTGATAATTGATAATTAACTATTTTCCAACGCCCAGATTTTTCTCAATCTCCCGGCTTTTGCTGGACAGCCCGGAGTATTCGCTGTCGGAGTCGCTCTGACGCAGTTTAGAAAACATTCCCTCCTCCGCTTTCTCTTTTGGGTCGTCTTTCGCCGATTTAGCAGAAAAGGTTTTACATCCAGAAAACAAAGACGCAGTTAAAGCAAATGCGGCGGCAAAGGCGGTTCGACGATTCATGATAAATTAGCAATGAGCAATTTACAATTAGCGCAAAGCGCTGATCAGGGTGGGATTGGTAATCGCATTTTAATGCGACGTCATTGAATTTTTACAATAATATAGCAAAAAAATCCCCTAAATGCAATATCAATTTAGAAAAAGCAAAACAAAAAAACGGCGCATGGTCGCGCCGTTTAATTGCTAATTGCTCATTGCAAATTGCTAATTGTCCCTTATTCTCGGCTTTCAATCGGAATAACAGACCGGGGCTTTTCGCCGACGTAGAGCTGTCGCGGACGGTGGATCTTGTTCTTTTCCGTATTGTGCATTTCTCGGAAATGAGCGATCCAGCCGGGCAGACGTCCCAGAGCGAACAGCACCGTAAACATGTTCTTCGGGATGCCCATCAGGGAGTAAATGATGCCGGAGTAGAAGTCGACGTTCGGGTACAGTTTGCGTTCGATGAAGTAGGAGTCCTTGAGCGCGTACTCTTCCAGTTCCTGCGCCAGGTCGAAGAGCGGATCTGAGCCTTTGTACTCTTTGATGAGTTTGTCAGCGATGTTCTTCAACACGACAGCGCGCGGGTCGTAGCTCTTGTAAATGCGGTGTCCGAACCCCATGAGCCGGAACGGGTCGTTGGGGTCTTTCGCCTTGTCGATGTACTTGCCCAGGTCGCGGTTGTCTTTCAGAATGGTTTCCAGCATGACGATGCACGCCTCGTTCGCTCCGCCGTGGAATTCGCCCCACAGAGCGTTAATGCCGGCGGACAGGGCGGAAAACATGTTGACGTTACTTGACCCGACCATGCGGACGGCGGACGTCGAGCAGTTTTGACCGTGGTCTGCGTGCAGAATCAAAAGCGTGTTGAGAGCCTTGACGTACATGGGGTTCATGACGTAGTCTTCAGTCGGGACGGCGAACATCATATACAGGAAGTTTTCCGCAAACGAGAGCGCGTTTTTCGGATAAATAAACGGCTGACCGATGCTCTGTTTGTGGCTGAAGGCGGCAATGGTGGGGACTTTGCCCAAGGCGCGGTACGTCGTCAGTTCCAAAGCTTCCGGGTCGTTCGGGTCGAGGTAGTCGATAATAAACGCAGGCATAGCCGCCATGATTGACGCCATAATCGCCATCGGGTGCGAGTGCTCCGGGAACCCTTTGAAAATCTGCTTCATGTTTTCATGAAGAAGCGTGTGATGGCAGATCCCGTGCTGGAATTTTTCCAGCTGTTCTTTGGTCGGCAGCTCGCCGTAGATGAGCAGATAAACGACTTCCAGATACTGGCAGCTGACCGCCAGTTCTTCAATCGGATAGCCGCGATAACGGAGCTTGCCTTTGTCCCCCTCGATGTACGTAATCTGGCTGATTACTGACCCGGTGTTGGCAAACCCCTGATCCATTGTAATCAACCCTGTTTGAGCGAACAGCTTGGAAATGTCCAAAGCGCGGTTTCCTTCCGACCCCTGCAGGACGTCGAAATCCCAGCTTTGATCTCCAATGGTCAATTTCGCCTGTTCGATAACTTTGGCTTCTCCCATGAGTGTCTCCTTTAATTCGGAATTCGTAATTCGGAATGCGGAATTATTAAGACGATTGCATAATTCCTAATTCCAAATTCCTAATAAAAAATCCCTTATAGCCATCACTACAAGGGACTGTACTTGCATATTTCAAGAGCGCTCAGGCAGAGAAAATTCTGTCTGAGAAATAATTCGGAATACGTAATACGGAATTAGAAACTTTCATAGGGGAACGCTTTGCGTAATTCCGCATTCCGCATTCCGCATTCCTAATTCCGAATTACCTATAGTCTCATTCGCCAACGAACGGCAGAAGAGCCATGAATCGAGCGCGCTTGACAGCCTGCTGAACGGCGTTTTGGCTAATGGCGCAGCAGCCATTCTTGCGGCGGCTGAGGATTTTGCCCTGACGATTGGTCAGTTTTTTGAGCAGTTCAACGTCTTTGTAGTCAACAAACATCGGGCGAGGAAGTTTACCATCGACCAAAATCGGGTCTTTTTTCTTAACGTGAACTTTCGGCTTACGATGTCGATTGTTGGCGGCAGCGTTCTTTTTGTTAGCAAATCGCGGCATGTTTTAATCCTTGGGTTAATAAAACGGTTTTTATAGAGGCAGTAGGCAGTAGGCAGTAGGCAGTAGGCAGTAGGAATAAATAACTACTGTCCCTTGCCTGTAGTCTCTTGCCTTCTCCTGCTACTTTCAATTGAGATAGGAATTTTAACCATTTTTACGGATATTGCAAGGGGGGGCGGGGAAATTCGGAATTATTTAATTCGGAATTCGGAATTACGCAAGCGATCCTCGCAGTATATTGTTCGTTCTGGCTGTAAATAATATTCAACTCACTCGTTTTGAACTTGAACAAATTCAAATCTCTGTTATAATAGAAAAAGCAAAGATTAATTACTAATTCCGCATTCCGAATTCCTAATTCCGAATTACACTCATGCTTCACGCAATAATTATGGCTGGCGGGAGCGGTTCTCGTCTCTGGCCGGAAAGCCGGGCGAACCATCCCAAACAACTGCTGAAAATCGGAGCGGATACGCCGCTGATTCGTCAGAGCGTTGACCGCATTCGGGATTTAATT
>JAZUMX010000565.1:0-4978 GCA_045603865.1 Thermoguttaceae bacterium | reverse complement strand
GATTCAGCCGGGATTCCGAAGGCCGGGTCATTGAAGTTCGTTTTATGAAGTCATTGTATGACGTTCCTGTTACAGACGAACAGGGAATCGCCGGATTCCGTTACAAACTGGATGAATACGGCCGAGTAATTGAAAAAATATATCTCAGCCTGGAGGGAAAGCCGATGGCTGACAAACAGGGGGTCATACTGCGAACATACAAGTATGACGTTCATGGAAATCTGGAAGATGTAAAATACTATAATCAAAAAGCCAATCTGACGTTAAACGAGCTTGGCTGGATGCGCTGCATCCGAACGCATGACAAGTATGGAAATGTCGTTAAGGAAGAGCATACAGACGTTTTCGGGAATTTATATTTGGATAACAATTGGGTCGCCAAGTATACATATAAATACGACAAACGGGGAAATGTAATCGAAATTGCTTATTTTGACGCTGACGACAAGCCATGTTTGCATAACGACGGCAATGCCAAAAGTACGAAACTATATGACGAAAGGGGATATCTAATTGAAAAAACTTATTATGGAATTGACGATGCGCCGTGTTTGTCCAAGTATGGATTTGCAAAAATCATTTGGAAACGAGACGACAAGGGAAATGTAACACAGCAGGATTATTTTGACGCAGACGGCAAGCCCTGCTTGAGCAGAGAGGGGTTTGCAAAATTGGCTCTTAAATACGACAGCCAGGGATATCTGATCGAGCAGTCTTTTTTCGACATATACGGCAGACCATGCACCGCCAACGACAATTATGTTAAAATCGCATGGCAGTATGACGAACAGGGAAATAAAACCGGGAGATCTTATTTCGATGCAAAAAACAAACTTTGCATGAGTAAATTTGGCTATGCCAAATTATCCATCAAATACGATGAGCGAGGGAATCCAACAGAAATCGCCACATATAATGAAAATGATAAGCTGTGTATGTTCAAATACGGATATGCAAAATTGGTCTCCAAATACGACCAATGGGGAAACCGCATTGAGGAAGAGTATTTAGGCGCAGACGAAAAACCGTGTTCTCCGCCAGATCGGTTATCCAAATATGAACGTCAATATGATGATCAGGGGAATGTTGTTAAATCTGTATCTTACGACGAAACTGGCAAAAAGCGTTGGGTTGTTCTTTATAAATATGACAAACTGGGGAATGAAACCGAACGGGCTCTATACAATTACAGCATGACGCCCTATCTGAATGACGACGGTTACCATCGAGTTATAAAAAAATATAATGAATGCGGGAATAAAATTGAGGAATCTTATTATGGCCCTTCGCGTGAACTTCAGCCATGGCAATGTAAAAACAAATATCATAAAGTTACATGGAAATACAATGAGCGTGGAAAACAGATTGAGAAAGCCTATTTCGGATTTAACCGAAAGCCCTGCTTGAGTAAAGAGGGCTTCTCTAAAGTAACAAACAAATATGATGAACGTGGGAATGACATTGAATCGGCGTATTGGGGAACTGATAACAAGCTGCGTTTGAACAATGAAGGGTATGCAAAATTGACAAATAAATACGACAATCGAGGAAATAAAATCGAATCTGAATATTGGGGTGTTAATGACATGCCGTGCCTGAACAATGACGGCGTCTCTATAATCAAGCGGAAATTTGACATTCTGGGCAACAATATAGAAGAAACATTTTTTAACACTGACAATAAACCGTGTAAAAATAAAAATGGCGCTGCAAAAATCTTTCGAAATTTTGACTTGGCGGGCAATCCAGTCAACATCGCTTGTTATGACCTTGACGGCAAGTTGTGCATAGGCGATTCTAAAAAAGCTAAAGACATAGAAAAATACGACGACCGCGGGCATTTAATCGAATACACATACTGCGATATCTTCGGCCGTCCATATTTGGGTCCTGAAGGGTTTGCAACAATCAAGTGGAAATATGACAATTCCGGAAAACTGATTGAAGAAGAGTATTTTGACATTGACGGCAAGCCGTGTTTGCACAAATACGGCGCAGCCAAAGTCGCGTTCATATATGATAAGCAGGGATATCGTACAAACAAAATATTTTATGACCTCAAGGGAGAGGAACTATTCTTTACGGTTTTTGTTTATAAAGATTCTACCGATTTGAAAGACTATCAATTGGATATTCAAGTAGGAGATTTCCTGATTCTTCTGGATGGTCAGCCGATCGATAGCACGGAATCTTTTTTCAGTTACCTCTCAAAAGAAGACGGCAAGGATGCGCATGATCTGGTTATTCTCCGAAATGATACATTTCACACTATTAAAATTACGTCCGAACCATTCGACTTTACCTTGGGAATGACGCGTCTTTCAAAAGAACAGGAAAAGCTTGTTGCTGAGAAACTCAAAAATTTATAAAACGACTGAACGTCTCTCATAACGGATTGAATATTTTCCAGCGCTGACGCTTTAAGAACATATCAGACAATCTGACAAAGAGGTTTATGTCATCCAATCCGGAATGGGATAACCTTGAAAACAAACGCTTTCGATTTATATTCGCCGCATTACCAGTTAGGCGAATTCTCTTGTCGAACGACGTCGCCGGCAGATTTCTCTATCAGCCAGTTGCAGCCGCTGTTGTCGAAAAAGCTGTTGTTGTAGAATTTCCCTTCGCCCTGATTCAAAATCTGGACGCCGCATTCTTTGTTGTGATGAATATAGCAGTCAATAAACGTCGGCGAAGCGTTGTCGGCAATAAAGACTCCGCCCGCCTGGCAGAGGCAAATCTCGCAATTCTTAAACCGTCCTTGAGAGCTGAGAATGCTCATCACGCCGGACTGACGCGCATGATGGAAGACGCAGTCTGTTATAGTCGGTTCAGAGCTTTCCGAAACGACCACGGAGGCGTCCGCCGTGTTGAAGACTTCGCACGACTCCATTTGTCCGCCGCTTCTGTCGTGAAACATGACGCCGATGCCCGGCGATTCGTGAATTTGGCTGTTAATCAACTGCGGAGAGCTGTTGATGCTCAGAAACTGAATCGACATGTTGTCGTAAATATCGCAATGTTCGAATCGACCGACGCAGTCGTCCCAAACGCAGACGCCGTGTTCCTGATTATGGTTCATTTGGCAGGATTCGCAGACGCAGTCGCACTCGTTTTTGATTTCAAATCCGGTTAAAGCGTTGTGATGGAAAGAACAGTCCCGAAAACGTCCAAAACTGTTTTGATAAATATACGCGCCGATGTTAAAACCATGATGGACTTCGGTTTTAATCGCTTTGACAACCGAATGATTGCAGACGGCAATCGCAGCATGTCCGCATTTGGAAACGCTGCACCGATACAACAGGGCTCTGCCGCGGTCTACAATCCAGACGCCGCCGCAGGTGCAGTTCTCAATTTTACAATGACGTAAAACCGGAGCGGACTGAGAACCGCGAACTACCAACCCGTCGCCTTTGCCGGTTATTACACAGTTGACGATCTCGGACTCCCCTGAATTGACGACCACAACGGAAGATCGGTTTAAATCCGACGAGCTTTCCAGTTCGTCTGCGTTTTGATTGGAAAACGTAACAGCGCAAATTCTGGCGAACGAAGCGGATATAACGACAGCGACCCCATGCTTGCTGATGAGCTTCACGTCTGCGGGATCTCCGGTTTCGCCGGCAATGCTGACGTTCCTTTTAATTTCCAGAGGCTTGTTCAACAGGTATTCTCCTGCTGGAATTGTAATAACTCTGTCTTCAGGAGCCTGATTGAGCGCCTGATAAATATCGAACGATTTTGCTTTTTTCGATGATGAGGTTGACATGAGAGGAGTCGTCGGTAAGGATTTTGTATGTTAAACAGAGGATTCTGTCTGATACGCCTTTTGACAGTTCTCTCCGTTAAACATACGATATAATCTCTTTATGAAAAAAGTCTTTCTTCATCTTTACGGTTTCATTGTACAGCATTCCAAAACAAAAAGACAGAGGGGAAAGAGAAATTTTTAAGAAAAAAGTTCAGATTTTTTCAGACGTTCCCGTATAGAATTTAAACGAGATAAATTTCAGCCTATTGACAAGGTTGGATATGGGTATAAAATAGAAGGAGGCGGTTGATTGAGGCAGTAGGCAAGAGGCAATAGGCAGTAGTAATTCGCCGGAGGCGAATTCAATAGCTCTTCATTCCTTATCCCTTTATGAACCGCTTCGTGTTTTTTCCGGGGGCTGATGCGTCCATCCCTATTCCCTACTCCCTATTCCCTGTTCCCTATTCCCTGTTCCCAACTCCCATGTACATACGCTGCCAATCCTGCGGACAACTTCTGTATCTTCCCGACGACGCCAACGGTATAACCGTTCGTTGTCCATCTTGTCAAAAGGAATTCATCTATCAGGCGGAAGACGATACAGCAAACGAGACGCAAGAAAACCATTCAGAGCAGACGTCAAGCGAGGCGATAGATCCAGAGCCCGACGTTGAGCCGCTGCCGGAATTCGCTCTACGTGAATCGTATCATCAGCCGCGAACGTTGAATCTCCAGCCCTTTTTGTCGTGGGACGCGCTGTTTACGGGGTATCGGATTTTTTCGGAACATTTTGGCGTTTTGATTCTCTTTGCGCTTTTGACTGTTCTCCCGGCAGCTGGCGCTAACTGGCTGCAACACGTTCTTTTTCCGGAATTGACCGACATTGAACAAACGCTTGCTGAGAAAGAAACAATTGAGGAAGTATTCCAGACGTACCAGGATTTCACTCAAAAGATGCAGACGTCCGCCGCCATAACAATGATCGGGTTAAGCATGGCTGCGTCTTTGTTGACCCTGTTTTTGCTTATTGGCGGGATTCGTCTGTTTAACGCCTACGGCAGAAAACAGAAAGCCAGCTTTTGGCTAACCCTTTCCGGGTTTGACTCTCCTGGACGAATTCTGCTTTCGTATATAATATTTTTCGCTTTGCTAATGTCGACGAGCGTTGTTGGGTCGTTTATCCTCATCCCGCTTGCAGCGGCGGGATTAGCTCCTCTGGGAATT
>JAZUMX010000564.1:0-2218 GCA_045603865.1 Thermoguttaceae bacterium | reverse complement strand
TATTTTTCCGGGGGCTTACGCACCCCGGCTCGCCAACCGTCTTCCATTTCTTTGCGTACTTTGCGAACTTCGCGTGAGGATTTTTTCCGGGGGCTAACGCACCCCGGCTCGCCTAGCGTTATTCCGCCGATTCCGGCTCGTCGTCTTGCAAAATCGTCTGCTCTTGGAAGTTGCGTGAGATCAGGAAGAATCCGACGACGTCTACAACCAGCAGGACGAAGAATAACATGTAGTAGTTCGTTCCCTTAAGACAGGCGAAGTGCGCGTTTTTGTCGATGAGCATGTTCAGCGAGCCAACGAGCAGGTTTCCAATGGCGATCGGCATCGTATAGAAACTCATAATCAGAGATTTCATCGTTTTGGGCGCCTGTTTGTACGCCAGTTCCAACGAGGAAACGGAAATGAGAATCTCAGCGACGGTAATAATTATGTACGCCAAAATCTGCCACGACTGGTTGAGCGCAATAACGTCGCCGTGCCGATGATATTCAAAATACAGCGGGAACGCCGCTGCAATCGCGCCTATAATCAGACCGAATTTGATTTTTCGGACAAGCGTCAGGTTGATAAACCGGTTAATAAACGGATAAACCGCAACCGTAAAAAGAGGAATCAACCCCAAAATCAAAGCGGGATTGAGAGCCTGCATCTGGTCGGGAAGGATTTCAAAATTCCGAACGCTGTCCGGGAGGAACGTACATTGATAAAAAATTCGCGAGTCCATGCTGTCGCCCTGCTCGACCCAGCGGGAGCCAGTCTGGTCGTACATCGCCCAAAACGGGACCAGGAACAGATAAATCAACAGAACTTTTCCGATAGCCTGCAGCCCTTCCTTGCTTTTGATTTCTTTGAGAAAATTATTGGTCGAGACGGTTCGTTTGGCGTACTTCTTTCTGCCGAGCCAAAAGACCAGGGTCGCAATCGCCATTAAAACGCCGGGCACGCCAAACGCGACATGAGGCCCGTATTTTTCTCTCAGCCAGGGCGTCAAGAGCGTCGAAAAGAAAGACCCGAAGTTAATCGCCAGATAAAACCAGTTGTAAATGTTCGACATCAAGCTCTGGTTGGACGCATTAAACTGGTCGCCGACGAACGACGACACGCACGATTTAATTCCGCCTGACCCCAACGCAATAATCGTCAACCCGAGCAGCAATGCGCCCTTTTGCGTCATTCCAATTGACTCGCACGGCAGAGCCAGCACAAGATGCCCAACGCAGTAAACCAGCGACAGGTAGAAAATGACCTTGTATTTCCCCCAGAACAGGTCAGCCAGCAGCGCGCCGAAAAACGGCAGGAAGTACACTGCGAAGTTGAACATGTGAATCACGCCCGTCGATTCCTCTTTAGACATCAAAAGAGTTTGAGTCATGTACAGCATCAAAATCGTTTTCATGCCGTAGAACGAAAACCGTTCTGCCGCTTCGTTCCCGATAATATACGGAATGCCCGCTGGCAGCTTGGGCTTTTCTTCGGAGGGAATATCGTTATTGACCAATTCAGCGTCGTTTGCTTGACTCATGATTGTTTATTAAATGGGGTGATGAAGTAAAAAACAGGCGTTTCGCCCGTCCAAAAAAATTTTTTAACACGAAATACACGAAAAAGAACGAAACAATCGAAAAAGATATTATTTATAACTAAATTTTTCGTGAATCTCGCTTATTTTGTGTTTTTCGTGTTTAAAAAATCTCGCAACTCGCAACTCGCAACTAACCAAGCGCCGCTGCGACGTCGTTGGATACGATTACGCCGTAGTTGACCGCGCCCAGCCAGCCGGACATAATAATTCCGACAGAGCCGGTATGGTACAGCCCAGCAATCTGGTCTGGCAGATGTCGGCTGACGTCCAGGCCTTCAAATTTCGTTCCGAAACTGGCGCCGGCAAGATGGAGCGTGTATCGCTGGAACGTCTTCGGCGTTGCCGCTTCGGTGTAAATCGCCCGTTGGTGAATGTTGGGAACGTATTTTTCCAGAGCGTCTAAAGTCGTGTTAATCAAGTCCTGTTTGGATTCCTTGTAACGTTCCGGCGACAGGTTGTTCCAGTCGGCGAAATTCGCGTTGGAACTGGCGACGATCGCACATCGGTTAACGCCGGGGCGCGTTTTGGGATAGTAGAACGAATATGTTCTGCTGGTAATGTTTCGTGACAAGAGCATGTCCGTGTCGAATTCCGGCGCGACGGACGTAAAGAGCAAATCGCCGCAGAAGTCGGGGG
>JAZUMX010000563.1:0-12718 GCA_045603865.1 Thermoguttaceae bacterium | reverse complement strand
GCTCTGACCTGTTTGACGAATTCCGTCAGGTTGTCCATGTCCCAAATATCTCCGGAACCGTAAATCTGAAGGGCGTACGTACCGTCTTTGGCGTACAGACGATCCACCCACGGCTGCGGCAAGTCTGCCATTGTCGGCGGTTCCGGATCGGAGCAGAAGTAAATCTGCTGCATTCGGGTGTAATAGTCCTGCGCCATGCACATTTCAAATTGATTGAGCCGGGCTGTTACTTCTTCCGGCGACAGGTTGTTGAACCGTCGGCGCAGTTCGCGAATCCGTCCGTCAAAGATATGGTAAACGTCTTTGGCTTGCGCGCTGACTTCCGGGCTGTATTCCAGAGCCGTTAAGAACGAGCTTAAGTCGTTGTAGTTGGGCGCGGACAGCGTCCGTTCGCGATTTTTCGCAAAGCCCTGCAGCGCGACCGCGGAATACTGATGAATTTGCTTGATAAGCTTCGTCTTTTCCTCGGTGGAGTCTGGCAGTCGGGAAACGATTTCTTCAACGCGGGTGATGTTGGGCTGTTTGAGGAACTCCTCTTTGAGCCGTTTGACTTCCTGTTTGTCTTTCGTGGTCGACAGGGCGAACCAGACGTTCTGGTCGCTTTCCGCCATGAGTCGCTTTTCCCACTCGACGCTTTCGACCCCCTTCGCCTGAAGGTTCATGAGGTTGTGGTCGTATTTCAAGTCCGGGAGGAACATAAAGCTCAGCGCAGCCCCGCCGGCAAAGAGAATTATCGTCGAACCAAAGTTTTTGGAAAAGACGTCTGTAACAGACGACATCTTGATTCGGAACGTTTCCTCTTGCAGAACGACGTTGTGGAAAACCTTGTCCGTCAGCAGGGTTTGAGCCGGCAGAACAATCAGCGCTGCCAAGCAGCAAAGCAGAATTCCCACGCCGGCGATTCGACCCAGTTCTGCAACGCCGATAAACTCCTGTCCGCCCGCGGCGGCAAAGGCGATAGCCGTCGTCAGCGCCCCGACGAAAATGCCAGGTCCCACTTCTTTGGACGCCTTGATTAACGAACGGGGAATGTCTGACCCCTTGAATCGACACGTGGAGTATCGCGCCAGATAATGTATCCCGAAGTCGACGCCCAAGCCCACCAAAATGGCGCTAAAGGCGATGCTGAGGATGTTTAGGTGCCCGATTCCAAAGACGACGTAGACCATCGTCCAGGAAATCCCGATTAAAAGCGTGATAATCAGCAAAACGCTGTAACGAACGCCGCGGAAGGCAAACAGGAACAGCGCGGCAACGCCGACCAGGGACAGAACCGTCGCCCAGTTCATCGCCTTTTCCGACGAACTCATTTCGTCGTTTTCCATAATCGGCAAGCCCGTCAGCCCCAGTTTGACGTTGGGGAACTCTTCCTGTTTGGCTTTGATAATATCCCGCAAAACGGTAATGGATTCTGTATTTTGAGCGAACGCCGCGCCGTCCTTTTCCTTGAACTTGAGAAGAATCAGAGCCATCGCGTTTTGCTTCGCCCACAGGTATTCGACGTCCGGGTGAAGGTCGTCCGGTCCCTGTCCGACGCGTCCGGAAACGGAGTGTTTTTCGTCGCCCAGCCCGTACAGCGGGGACTGGTAAACGAATTGCGGACCTAACGCCGCCTGCAGAGACGCGCTGAGTCGGTTAAACCCTTCCTGCGATTTCGCCTTGACGGCAGGGGGAACCGCTTGATCCGCTCTGACTGATGTCTGCCAGCTTACCCAAAGGCGATTGAGAACGTCCTGACGTTCTCCCTGAGACATGGATGCGGACTCCTGCAGGAAAAACATGACGTTTTGCAGTTCCGTCGACGAAAAGTAATGAAGGCCCTTTCGCTTGATTTTGGTGTTGTCCGCTTTGTAAAAGACGTCAAAGAACAAGTTCGTCCGCTGAGACAGCGCCTCGCCGACGCCGTCCGCCGCCTGCTGAATGGACGCTGCGTCGCGCCCTTCGACAATCACGACAACGTCGTCTTCCGAGCCAAAGGATTCTATATATTTAAGCCAGCGTTTATTGAACTCGCTTTTGGGGTTGATTAAATCCAGACGGCTTGTTTTGAATTCCAGCTTGTTTACCGTCCCCCAAACGCCGACGCCGGCGAGAATCAGAGCTAACAAGATTACAACCAACGGATGATGGATTACAAACCGGGTCAACGGCTGTAAAAACACGTTGATCCAGTTGTACTCCTTGACGGAGTTTGAGGAACTGTGCGGCGTCCTTTCCGCGGTCATATCAAATCCTTGGTTTAAATAAATATAATAAAATTCGTGAAATTCCCGAATTTAAATTTCATGGGAATCTTAGTTTAGCAGTAAAAACAGATAAAGTCAAGAGGAATTTATTATATAAATATAGCAAACGCTTTTTTGGGAGCGCTGTCTTGAAAATATAACAAGATGGGGTATAATTCATAAAGAGTTAATAATTGTACTGATATTTTTGTCTGACCAAGTTGAAAATATTTTTGTTTTAACGCCATGATTGTCATCGATCAAAATTCCTGCGTTCGCTGCGGAGCGTGCGTTCGCGAATGTCCCGGTATTATTTTAGAGCAAAATGCAGACGGTTTCGCCCAAGTCGTTTCGAGTCGGGAAAAATGCTGTATTGGCTGTCAGCATTGCGTTGCGATTTGTCCTGCCGGCGCAGTAAGCGTTGACGGCGTCGGCGCAAACGATTGCTTGCCGAAAGGCGAACTCCCGTCTGAGGAGCAGATGTTCAATCTGATTAGAATGCGCCGCAGTACGCGGAGCTGGTCTGACCGTCCTATCGAGCCGGAGACGATTGAACGGCTTAAAAACGCCCTCAACTGGACGGCGACCGGCTGCAACGATCATTCGCTGCGATTTACGTTTGTAACCAGTCCAGCCGTTTTTGACGAACTGAGAACGAAGATCTACGGGTTTATCAACCGACCGGTTGTCAACTGGATTCTTCGCCGGGCTTTTCATAAATTCAACCATTATTTTGACGCCATGAAGAACGGAACAGACGTCATTTTCCGCGATGCGCCGGGAATGGTGATTGCATGGATTCCGAAATCGGCTCCGTGCGCGGCGTTTGACCCGGTAATTGCTCTGTCGAACTTTGACCTGTACGCTCAAACGCTCGGTTTGGGAACGTGCTGGTGCGGGTTTGCCGAGGGCATTTTCAAACATCGTCCCAAGCTGCTCAGAGGGCTTGATTTACCCAAAGGCTATCGCGTTGGGGCGGTAATGCTCTTTGGATACCCGTCGGCTCCCTATTTGCGTTCGACGGCTCAAAAACCGTTTGAAACTCAGCTGATTGAGTAACAGAGATGTCCAAACCATGTACTTTGTTCTGTCGATTAACCGGTTCCGGAGCAGGAGCGTTGGCGACAACGGCTCTTTGGGGCGACGACGCGGCTGACGTGTTGGATTCCTGTTTCCAGCCCAAGGGGAAAACGACGCCGTCTGCAATGGACTTCTCCGCAGTTTTGTTTGGTCAGTTGATTGACCCGGAAACGCCGGAGGAAACCGGGGAAGACGTAGTCATCGCTCGAACGGACGAAACGGGGTTTGTCATTCACGGTCACGGCGGCGCTGCGGCTGTCGCCCGAACCGCTCGGATTCTTTCCCAACTGGGAACAGAAGAATCGGACGCCGATCATTGGCGGATTCATCAAAACGTCAGCGAGGAAAATCGCAAGATTCTCGCTATGCTGGAACAGGCGCCAACGTATCGAACAGCGTCCATTCTGCTTGACCAGTATAACGGAGCAGGGCGGCGAACGCGGGAAAGAATCGCTCAACTTCGCGCTGACGGCAAAGAAGAACAAGTTCTGGAGCTGGAAAAACGATTCCATGAAACAAAAGCGGTCGCTCAACATCTGCTCGTTCCGTGGCGAGTCGTGTTTATTGGCCGCCCCAACGTTGGGAAATCGTCTCTGCTCAACGCGATATTGGGATTTCAGCGTTCGATTGTCAACGCCCAGCAGGGGACGACGCGCGACCTCGTTCAGGCTCAAACGACAATTGACGGGTGGCTGTTCGAGTTCGTCGATGCGGCAGGGATTCGAGAAACGACAGACGAGCTGGAACGCGAGGGCGTCAGCCGGGCAAAAAACGCCATTGCGGAAGCGGATCTTGTTGTTCGCCTGTTTGACAATGCAGATTCTGTAACGACAATAGAGCATGCCAGAGCAACGGAATCGTTTCGATCCAGCGTCCCGACAATTGACGTGATGAACAAATGCGATTTAGATGCAGCGCCTCAAACGGACGAATCCGTTCTTCGCGTCAGCGCTGTTGACGGAACCGGAATAGAATCGTTGCTTCAAGCTATTGTTCAAACGCTCATTCCCAACCTGCCGCAACCGGGCGAGGGGATTTGGCTTAACGATTAGTAATTGACATTTATTGAAACGCTTGCGTCAATTGCTAATTGATAATTGCTAATTGATAATTTCGAATAAAAAAATCCCTGTTTGCCGACCGAAAGCAAACAGGGATTCTATTCTTTGACGAGGCGAGAAACCTCGCCGTCGTCTGTTTTATCCATTCATCAGAAGTCGATTCGCAACGTAGCGTTGAGGCCGTTGACCGTCTTGTACTGATTGAAGTACGCGTTGTACTGGAAGTTAGCCGACATTCTCTGAGTGAGGCGGTAGTCAGCGGAGAACATGAGGTTCGCCCAGTCTCGGCTGCAGCCGTTGCTTCTCATTTCAAAGTCGCCATATTCAGAGTTGGGATCCATGGATCGGCTTCCCGTTACGTGAGTGTAGTAGGTTGCCTGCGGATCGAGGAACTCGTGAACGTAAGCGCCGCCGAGGGTCAGTCTCAGGATCTGCCAGTTGTTGCAGCCAACGATGAAGTCGCGGCTAACGCGAACGCCCAGCTGACCTCTCAAGGAATGATAAGCCATGTCATAGCAGTACAGGCTCATGTTCGACGCCGCTTCAACTCCGCCAACATTGGACGTTCCGTTTTCGGTGAAGTCGTCAATCGTAGCGAAGGTGTACTGAATTGACGCGTAGGGGTTGACGACAAATCCGTGCTTTTCAACGTACATCCAACCGCGTTCGATGTAGGCGGCGGCGGAAAGTCCGCTTGGATCGGCAGTGAAGTTGTTGTCATAGGACTGGGTGTTGTAGAAACGTTGAGCGTCCAGGTTATTGTAGGTGAACGTTCCGTTGAGCAACCAGTAACCGCCCATGCAGTTAGCGTCCCATTTCGCATACAAACCAAAGGTGAAGTCGTCCGAATTAACTCTGGAGTAGGAGTTGCCGCGAGCGGAGTTGGTATGCCAGATGTCCGAGGTGGAGTATCCGAAGTACATGCCGAAGACTCTGCAGCAAACGTTCTTCCATTCAATTCCAACAGCCATGCCGGTGGATTCTTCATGATATTTGGTGAAGCCTTTCCAGTAAAAACCATCGCCATAGTTGCCCAGGTAGGAACCCCAGATGGAACGGCGCGGTTCGCAGTAGTGCGGATATTTTCCACAAATGCGTCCGCCGAATTCGCACTGGCGTCTGGCGCAGCACTGGTAGCAGCCCGGTTCGCAATCGGAGGAGTACTGAGCGCACTGGCTCTGGCAGCAGAACTGGCACAGTCCCATGTCGTCCGTAACCAAACGGTTGGCGAGCATGTTGTTGAATCCAATCTGTCGCTGAACCTGAGCGTTGAGCCAATCTCCGTAGATTCCGCCAGCCAGGTCGTCGAACTTTTCCTGAGCTTCGATCTTGTCGTCGCTGTTCCAGATGTCTTCCAGGGCTTCCTGATAATCATCTTCCTGCTGATAGCACAGTTCGTGCAGATAATTATCCATGTTGTGACCGAGGTTACCATCAGCAACAACCGAGTGCGGATCGTGATAGGTTACGTGCAGACGAGCCTTGTCATAGAACGGAACGTTCGGAGTTCCGGCGTCGGGATCGGCAAGTCCTTCGACTCCAACATTGTAGAACAGGTGTTTACCGCCAATGTTGTTGATCTCCGGGTCAATATTCAATTGAGTTCCGTCAGTATCGTGGAACGCTTCGATGGAGTAGAACTCTTTGTCTTTTCCATCTTCGCCAATCAACTCATGGCATAACGATCCCTGATAATTAGCGGAGAGATACAGCTTTGTGTCCTTATCAATGTTGATTTCCTGGAAGGAAATTCGACCAACGTTGAGGCGTTCAACATCCTCGCCATCTTTGTTCTTGCAATATGTTCCGTTAGGATCAATTGTGAAGTAAAGGGTGGTCTCGTTCGCGGTGAACGTGGACGTGTTGCCGATCAACTGAACCTGTGAGCTGCGGTTGGTTGTGTAGCCAGGGTTCTCCGGCGTTTCGGTTTCGTGTTCATTGTTCAGGATGGTGTCCGGCGCATTGTAAAGCTGAGTCGTGTTGTAAAGACCCAAACGCAATTCAGCGCCTTTGCCAACGGTGAACGTTCCGGAACCGGCATCGTCCTTAATCAGCTTGTGGGTATAAGTGTCAGTTTCGTCAATCTTGCCAGTTTCATAATCGCCGATAGCGGTGTCATCCGTGTTAGCGTTCGTGTTGAAACGAGTGTAATCAACGGTGAACTTGTGATCTTTGGGCGATTCCGCGCCGTCGGCTCCGTATTCGAAGTCCTTATACAGGGAGTCTGTATAGTTGTTTTCAAATTCGATGTCAACGGAACCGTCGAGCTGTTTATAGTCAGCGCCGCCAACAAAACCTGTTGTGTTGAGGACGACTTTCGTTCGACCGGAAAGGTTAACGTTGATTGTCGGAGCAGTATGATCGTAATCGCTGGTCGACATCTCGAACGCATCGTGTCCAGGAAGGTTGTAATAGTTGTTCCAGTAGTTTACATCTTCGTCAGTAAGAGTTTTACCGCCAAAGTAGACGTACGGAATATCCTGACCGTTGTAGTTCGTATTGATCTCGGAGAACGGAACGTCGTCCAGAATATCGCCTTTGCCCATGTTGGCAGAGCGAACAGTTCCGTTAAATTGGGTTCTGCCGCCGTTGAAGTTCAGCGTGGACGTACCGTTGGGCGCGCCAAAGGTCGAACGGCCGTTGAACTTGTTGTCGCCGCCGGTTACAAGGATATTGCTGTTTCCGCCCCAGGTTACGTCGAAGTCGTCTTTACTGCGAATGATGTCGCCGTAAGGAGTGAAGTCGTAGTTTCCAACGGAGTGGACTTCTGTATCAAACGTATTCGTACCGCCGTTGAAGGTAACGTTCGCCGTTCCGCCTTCAGCCAGACCGTCCAATCCTCCGATTGAGGAGAAGTAAACGCCGTAGTAGTTCTTCTGGTTGGCGAGTCCCTGGGAATCGACGTAAGTCGCGTTCTTTCCCGTGAAGTAGTTCGTTCCGGTCTCGAAGACAACGTCGCTGTTGCCGACCTTAACACGACCTTCTCCGGTTGGGACGCTGGCGCCGCCGCCGAAGACCGCGCGCTGATTGAACGTCGTCGTTCCTTTGAACGTAACGTCAGCGTTTCCGCCGTCTTTTACGCCGTTAGCATTCCATCCGCCGCCGCCAAAGTAGGTGTTTTGGTTTTCGAAGGTGGTTGTGCTGCCTTCTTCAAAGACGACTTTCGTGTTTCCGGAATCGCCTTTAAGATTGGCTCCGTCTTGACCGCCGAACTGAACGCCGCCCCAGAAGTGGGAGTTGCTGCCCGTTGCGAAGGTAACCTCGGCGTAAGCTCCGGTAGTTCCATCGTATTGGTCTTCTGAGTTGCCGTCGTTCATGCTGCCAAACAGAACGTCAACTTCTTTGGCTTTGATGGGAAGCATATTGTATCCCGGCCCCATCGTATTGCCCCAGTCGCCAACGTTAAGACCGGAACCAAACTCGTTCGAGCCCTTAACTGTAATGTTGACTTTGCGAGGATCTGACGTTGTCGAATCTGCTGGAGCCGCCAAAACCAGTTTGGGATTTCTCCAGATGATTCCATCTTCCCCTTGGTTGTCATAATAGAATGTTCCGTCGTACGTAGCTTCGTTGTACGTGTTTTGCGTCGCAGTGTTGCTTACATTCCAATCCTGAATTGTGGCATCCATGTTGCCATCAGGATTTTTGAAGGTCGCGGTGTAACCATTACCCTCAGCCACGCCGTATTCGGAGATGTCTTTTGTGCCGGTAATTGTACCGCCAACGCTGACATCAGGCTGATAGTTCTGGTCTGCGCGAGCTTGTGGCAGTCCGCAGAGTCCTACGGATAATAATGCCGCCACGTATGCGACTAACCTCTTCCTGAAAAATTGTTTTACGTCCATGTCTCGGTCCCTTATGTGACTGTAAAAAATTAAAACATACCCATTAAAACCATGATTTCTTGTGGGAGACCAGCTTTTCGGGACGACAAATTTTCCTCTATTTGTCAAAAGCTGAAGATAATCATGAGGGAATACACGGACTCTTTCCCTGTATTCCAATTTTTCTTATCGGCTGGATAATACAACAGAATTCAACAAAAAAAAGAAAAAAAACAGAATTATCGATAGTTTCGGACTGCTTTGACGAAACTTATTGCATTTTCTACAGGCGTTTCTTTAATAATTCCATGCCCTAAATTGACGATTAGACCGCATCGGGAACGAACGCTGTCGAGCATGGCGGCAGTTTGGACGGCGATTTCTTCTGGAGAGGTAAGAAGTACGGCTGGATCCAGGTTTCCCTGAACGGATCGGCGTCGTCCGCCATCGTTGGCGTCGATTAAATCCCAGGCGTCAGACAAGTCAAGCCGCCAGTCAACGCCGATAACCGTTCCCCCCGCCTGGGTCATAAGAGGAATCAAAGCCGGGTTCCCGGTTCCAAAATGGATAACTGGCGCATTCTGCTCAACTTTGTCAAGAAGAGCACGGACGTGAGAAAATACGTATTTTTTATATTCTGCGGGGGATAGACAGCCTATCCACGAATCAAACAGCTGAACAACTTGCGCTCCGGCGGCGATTTGTCCTTTTAGATAGAGGGCGATAGCTCTGGAAAGCGTTCCCATCAGGTCGTTAAACGCTTCCGGATACAGGTACATGAACCGCTTAGTCTTTGTAAACGAACGACTTGCGCCGCCTTCCAGAATGTAGCTGGCAAGAGTAAACGGCGCGCCGGCAAAGCCGATTAACGGAATGTCCGCCGGCAGCTGGCGCCGCGTTTGAACGACGGTTTCCATAACGAAGTCCAGCTCGTCCAAGCGTTCCAGTTCAACGACCCGCTTCAAATCTTCTGGACAGATAACCGGGTTATGAATAATCGGACCGTGTCCGGGACCGAATTCCAGAGAAAAGCCCAGCGGAACGAGAATCGGCAGCAAGTCCGAAAAGATGATTGCAGCGTCCACGCCCAGTTTATTGACGGCGGTAACCATGACGTCCGCGCACAGCGACGGGTTATGGCACAGATCCAAAAACGAGACATTCTCCCGAACGGCTTGATATTCCGCCATATATCTTCCCGCCTGACGCATCATCCAGACGGGAGGACGGTCGACGGGTTCGCCGCGAACGGCTTTCATAAATCGGCTGTTGTACAGTTCGGGAGTCTGTTCCATATTAATAATTATAACACATATTTTAACTTTGAAAACCCATTTAAGCCCCTATTGCAAATAATATTATCTTTAATTATAATAGAAGAATTGGAGTTAGCTTTTAGCTTCTAGCCCCTAGCGTTTGGCTTTTGATGTTAGGCTCTGGCTTTATAAGCTCGGCTTAGTTTAAAAGATGCACAAGCTAATAGCTAGTAGCTAACAGCTAGCAGCTTTTTATACATTCTCCCCTTTTTTCTCCGCATTATATTATCATGAAAAACTTTACTCGACGACAATTTCTCGGCGTCAGCGCCGGGCTTGCTGCCGCGGCAACCGTTGCTATGCCCGGCAGGATTTCAGCCCAAAACGCCTACGACCGCGTCAACATGGCGGTTATCGGCTGCGGCGTTCGCGGCGGTCAGGACATGGGCGATTTCGAAAGAACGTGTCAGAACATCGACTTCACCGGCTTTGCCGACCCGGATATGGGACGCGCCAAAAACACCGGGCGCAAGCATCCCGAAGCTGCGTTTGTAGCGGATTTCCGCAAACTGCTTGACGACGATAACCTCAACGCCGTTATCGTTACAACGCCTGACCACTGGCACTGCCTTGCCGCGATTCTGGCAATGCAGGCGGGAAAAGACGTCTACGTCGAAAAGCCCTTGGCTCATACGCCGTGGGAAGGACGTCAGGTTGTCAACGCCGCTCGCAAATACGACAAAATCTGCCAGATGGGCGCTCAGCAGTTCAGCGACGTCATTCAGCCCCAGATTCAGAAATTCGTTCACGAAGACAAAGAACTGGGCGAAATGAAGTCTGTGGCGGTCAACCATTATTCGATTCGTCAGCCGATTGGAAAGCGCGAAACGCCGATGGAAATCCCTGCTGAAATCGACTACGACATGTGGCTCGGACCAGCTCAGGATTTGCCGCTGTATCGAAATAACTTCCATTACGACTGGCACTGGATGTGGAACACCGGAACCGGCGAAATGGGCAACTGGGGCGTTCACGTTTTGGGCGACGCGGTCAACAACACGCTCAACACGATGACCTTCCCGAAATCCATCATGGGCGGCGGCGCCAGACTGTTCTACAACGACGCTGGCGAGACCCCGAACCTGCATTTCGTTTACTTTGAAACGAAAAACGTCCCGATTGTTCTCGGTCTTTCTACGGTTCCAGACGCGCCGGGTTCCAGAAGCGCCGGCAAGCACGTTGGCGCCGGTTCCGGATACGTCATTTACTGCGAAGGCGGACAGCTTCGCGGACAGCGCGGCTCTGCGGTTGCAGTTGACAACGACGGGAAAGTTATTCGCTCGTTCAAGGGCAACAGCGGCAACGGAACTCATCAGAAGAACTTCATGGACGCCGTTCGCGCTCACGACCGTTCGCTGCTCAATCTGGAAATCGAAAAGGCGTTTTACTTCGCCACCTGGTGCAACCTCGCCAACATCGCCTTCCTGACGGGCAAACCCTATACGGACGAAGTCGCCGACGAGATCAAGGGTCAGACCGGCGGACGCTGGGAAGAACTCATTGGCAACATGAAAGAACTCGTCGGCAACTATAACGTTACCCTCGGAGAAACCATGCTCAGCCCGCAGTTGACAATCGATCCGGAAACAGGACGCTTTGTCGGCGATGGCATGGACTTCGCCAACTCGCTGCTCAAGCGCGAATACCGCAAGGGCTTTGAGGTCCCGGACTTGAGCTGATTAATAGTAGCTTCTAGCCGTTAGCTGCTAGCTGTTAGCTTGGTTATTTTAGATTCTGACTTTAAATATTAACGCCAAGAACTACGGTAACCGAGCTAATGGCTAGGAGCTAGAAGCTAATAGCTGTTCTCTTATTTCTCTAACTGCCACACCGCGACGTCTTCCGGTTCCAGCGTGAGCGTATAAACGCCGGGGACGTCTGTTGGCGTCAATTCCGTTCCGAGAATGGCTTTTACCGTTTTGAATTCTTTGGGAATTGTAACGCGAACGGTTTGAGGCGTCTTTTCCGGATTAAAGAACGTGACATAGGTCTTGCGCTGCGATGCGAATCGTTCACAACAAACCGTAGAGCGGGACTCTTTCTCAACGTTTTCAACCTGAACGAGTCGTTCCGGCTGCCAGCCCGCTTGCGCGACGGCGAGAATGACAGGCATGTACTTCTTAAACAGCGGACGATCCCGGTTGTACAGTTCCGGCTGGGAGAAGTAATGTCCCGTCGAGGCGTTGGAGCTGAAATAGCCCGGGAACATCCCGAACGCCAGAGAACGCTTCATGAACTTTTCGGAATACTCGTAAGAGAACTTCGTGAAGTCCGTATTCTGAAGAAAACAGAACGGCTTTTCTCCGCACAGGGCGCGTTTCCGCAGCAGGTCTGAGGGCGAAGACGGGCGCCATTGATCGTTCCAGTTCCAGTTCGTTTCCGTGCCGAGGACGTCGCACAGCGGGACAAGCCACGTCAACTGATGCGGCGTGGAGTTCGCCATCATGGATTTCCCCGACGCTCTGACGGTTTGGGAAAGCTCTCGAATGTACTCGAACGAAACCAGCCCTCGATACACCGCCGGACGCTTGGTAACCGGATCAAAAGTCAGCGGACGGTCAGCAGCGGACAAATGCGCCGGCGCGAAGTCCAGTTCTGCTGTTACATACCCTTCCGAGGAATCAATATACTCTCCATCTAACCCTTCAAAGCCCTTTTCAAATTTAGGGGCGGAACCGTCAGACGGATAATTTTTTGTTACATGACTTTCTCGCCAGTAATGGGAGAACTGGTTGGGCTTTGGGACGGTCGGAACGGAGTTCATGCTCCAAACGCAGCCGAAGCACCACGGCGTGTCTTCTAAACGCCCAATAGGGTTTCCGTCGCGGTCGCGCATGACGCAGTTTTCCCACGTTTTCGCCATCTCCGACCCGTTTTCCACCTGACGTTTGACTTCCGCAAGAGCAGAGTCCATCGTTCGCGGCAGGTCTTTCGACATGTGCATCCACCACGTCATCGGTTCCGTGTAACGATAGGTCAGAATCCCGTGTTCGTCGTCCCATTTTTCGTTTCCCGTCCCTTCCATGAAGCGGAATGCGAAGTCTTCCCAGCCTTCAACCGAGCTGATTCTCAGGAAGGGCATCCAGTTGCCCAGAATCGGCTCGCCATTCTCATTGCGCGGCAGATGGCAGTAAAACGCTTTAGGGAACAGACGCATATACTCCGCCCACGCGCTGCGATAGCCCTCTTTGGAACGGTCAGGCGTCAGCGCC
>JAZUMX010000562.1:0-2124 GCA_045603865.1 Thermoguttaceae bacterium | reverse complement strand
GACCGTCAACGCTCGTGTCGTCTGAATGGGCTAAAATCGGCGTTGAATACAGCTACTCTCTGGACGAAATTCTGCCTTATGTTGACGTGCTCAACCTGCTGAGAATTCAGTTTGAACGTCAGCAGTCCAGACCGTTCCCGTCGGTTCGAGAATATGAACTCCTGTACACTATGAACGCTCGCCGTCTGTCAAAGGCGAAAAAAGACGTTTTGATTATCGCTCCCGGTCCGATCAACCGCGGCGTAGAAGTTACGGCAGAAGTCGCCGACGGTCCGCAGTCTGCTATTATCGACCAGGTTACCAACGGTCTGGCGGTTCGTATGGCTGCCCTCTGGCTGACGGATTTACGGCGCGACGGCTAAACAGCCCGGCAATCAAATGAGCGTATTTGAAATCATCATGCTGATCTGTTTTGGCGCATCGTGGCCCTTCTCGATCGCCAAAACGTACAGATTCAAAACCTCCGGCACGAAAAGCTATTTCTTTCTGTGGCTTGTCGTGATTGGCTATATCGCCGGGATTATCCATAAATACCTGTATTCCTGGGACTGGGTTGTAGCGTTGTACATCATCGACGCCTCGATGGTCGCAACCGACATGTTTCTTTGCTACTATTACGACTGGAAAAACGGCAGAACGCTGAAGAACAAGACAGGTTGAAAGACGCAGCCGCAAACTGCTATCAGAGCTATCATTCTTCACTTTCCCCCTCCCTATTCCAGATTAACGGTTTTGCTGTATAATAATAAAACGTCGTTTGACTATGTTAGGTACACTTTACCCATCAATCCTGCCATGCCTTATACTAACAGCAAATCCACCTTGACCGTTGGCAAGACAACGGCAACAATTTATCGCCTTGATTCCCTGAACGTCAATATTGACGCTCTGCCGTATTCGATTCGCATTCTTCTGGAAAACGCGTTGAGAAACTGTGACAATTTTGAAGTTGCGGAAAAGGACGTTCTCAATATCGCGTCGTGGAAACCCGGATTTACGCCGATGGAAATTCCGTTCAAGCCGGCGCGGGTGATTCTTCAGGACTTTACCGGCGTTCCGTGCGTTGTCGACCTTGCCGCGATGCGTAACGCGATGAACCGTTTGGGCGGGAATCCCGATAAAATCAACCCGCTCGTTCCCGTTGATCTGGTTATTGACCATTCCGTTCAGACGGATTATTTCGGAACAGATTCTGCCTTGCAGGACAACTTGAAAATGGAATTTCACCGCAATAAAGAGCGTTACGAATTCCTTCGCTGGGGTCAGCAGACGTTCCAGAATTTTCGCATCGTCCCGCCTTCGTCGGGAATCATTCATCAGGTCAATCTGGAATACCTCGCCAAGGGCGTGTTCGTCAAACCGATTAACGGAGAAAACGTCGCAGTGGTTGACACTGTCGTTGGCACGGACAGTCACACCGTTATGATTAACGGCTTGGGCGTGCTGGGCTGGGGCGTCGGCGGAATTGAAGCGGAAGCTGTCATGCTCGGTCAGCCGCTGTACATGCTCTTGCCGGAAGTCGTCGGCGTTGAACTGACAGGCGCGCTGCGTCCGGAAATCACCGCAACGGACGTCGTTTTGACGATTACCAATCTGCTGCGAAAAGTCGGCGTTGTCGGCAAGTTCGTGGAATTCTTTGGCGAAGGCGTTCAGTCCATGAAACTGGCGGACAGAGCTGTTATCGCCAACATGGGGCCGGAATACGGCGCTACTATGGGTTTCTTCCCGACAGACGACAAGACGATTGAATTTCTCCGTCAGACAGGGCGCAGCGAAGAAGAAGTCGCTTTTGTCGAAGCTTATACGAAAGAGCAAAAGCTGTTCCGATCGTCCAACGCGCCGACGCCGCAGTACACGAAAGTTGTAACGCTTGATTTGTCAACCGTCGAACCGTGTTTGGCGGGACCGAAACGACCACAGGACAAAGTTCTTCTGTCCGACATGCAAGCAACATTCAAAGCCGCGCTGACTGCTCCTGTGACAGAGCGCGGTTTCGGCTTGGACGAAGCGGACGCAGCCAGAATCGAATCGACCGAAAATCAGCTCGGGCACGGGTGCGTTACAATCGCTGCGATTACGTCCTGCACCAACACGTCCAGCCCGTCCGTCATGCTCGGCGCGGGT
>JAZUMX010000561.1:0-1823 GCA_045603865.1 Thermoguttaceae bacterium | reverse complement strand
TACGCCATCGGTCCGCCAAACATCGGAATGTCAACTTACCTGGTCCCGCAGACAGCGATCGCCGCTGAATACAACTCTGCAACGACCTACCAGATCGGCGATATCTGCGCGTATCAGGGCGAGCTCTGGAGAAGGCAGTTCCAGGCGGGAAGCGGAATCACACCGTCTTCAACCGGAATGCTCTGGCAGAAGGTTACTATGATGTCGATTCTCGGCGGTAGCGGAGGCGGCGCAAACAAGACAACCGCCACCGTCAACGGCGGGAATGGAACTGTCGATATGGCCGGGAGTCCCGAAATCATTATCGACTCGTGTCCGTACTTCCTCGGAACCATCGGGCTGAAATTCTCCAATCTGATTATTACCGGAATGCTTTCCGTCGAAGTTCATCTCGTCTATTCCGGCGACGGGACCCGTTCATCATTCAAGGTGGAGTCACCGGGGGGGCTTCAGGAAGTTACTTGGGTACGCGGGGGACTCAGCGACCTGTCAACGGCGGGAACGCATATCGTCCATCTGCGTATGTTCGCAGACAGTTCCGCTGTTCTCGCCGAATACGTCGGCAAATACTAAATAAGGAGGGTATTGAAAATGTTTTTACTCGCAACTCTGAATACGGTCATGACGTTCGGCATTCTGGCCGGGGTCTGGTGGGGAGTCGTCGCCAGCAAGAACGGCGACTTGAAAGAAGTCGTTCAGGCGTTCAGGGACTTCCTCGAAAAGAACAAAGGGAAAAAGTAAAGCGGTCAAATGGCAAACCTGAAAATCGGTGAAAACGACCGTCTCAAGCTCGGAACCGGAGACCACTTCTCCGTCGGCTCGCTCGACAACGAGGGGGAGGTTTCCGGCGAAGGGACTCTCGGCCTTGACTGGAGCGAACCGATCGAAGGGGACGCGGAGTCCGTAACATGTCCCGTTATCGAAGAGAACGAACCGGAACTGGAGGCGAAACCGACCGTCTCCGTCCGGTCCGTCAAGGTCACGGTCAAAGACGTCGGCGCGGAATCCTACACGGTCGCTCTTGATGACGGGGAACCGGAAGAGTTGCCGAAGGACACTCTGCAAAAGAAGTTCACCGGACTCGCGCCCCGGTCAAGCCACTCGATTCACCTCGCCGCGACGAACAGCCGCGACGCCTCGATCTACAGCACCCTGAACGTCACCCTGGCAAAAATGCCCACACTCTATAAGGTGGTTCAGGAGATCTTCGTCCAGAAGGCGAACACGCGGAGTCAGAACTGCGCGTTTATGGCGAGGATCGTTGACGCCGTAACCGGAGAACCCCTACCCCCCGAAACCGTCGAGTCGATTACGTTAAACGGATACCGCCTTATCAAGAACACCGACGGCAAAGGGCGCGAACCCGTCGAAGGGTTTACCGGCATCCCCGTTGAACTGGACTCGCTCTATCCCGATCTCATCGAAGAAGTCATCTGGACGCGGGACTCCGGAGGATTCAACTTCTTCCACGTCCCGGACCAGATCGTCGAATACCTGCTTCCTGTAGCCGGAGCCTATCAGGTCGAATACGAAATCCGGCTGAGGAATGAAAACCCGGTTAAGCTCTGCTATGAAATCTTCGTTTACTAGGGGGAGGACAATCGACACATAAAAACACATAATTACCCATAAAAACGGTCAAGATAGCGTTAGATATGTGTCGATATTCATTTCGGAAACGAGGGTCAAGTCCCTTAAAAATAGGCCTCTCCGAGATCGGAGAGTTTTTCGAAGCCTCTTCATAAGCCGTAGGTCGTCGGTTCGAATCCAACCGCAGCCACTAAGCGTCAGATACCTTGTTTCCAAGTGTCTGGCGCTTTTTT
>JAZUMX010000560.1:0-1558 GCA_045603865.1 Thermoguttaceae bacterium | reverse complement strand
AACGACATGGCTACGATCCGACTTGACAAAGTCGTTAAATGCATGACGGTCGGCAAAGCGGGGGACAAAGACGTTTTAATTGCTGTCGACAAAGACGGCGCGCTGTGCCAGTACGACAGAACTGCCAAAGCGTGGACGACGCTGGCGGATGGCATGACCGGATTCGTTTCCGTTGTAACAGCTCCAAACGCAGACGGAACGTATACGATTTACGCTCGCACGATTGACGGTCTGTATCGCATCTCCGCCGACGGCAAAACCGCTGAACTGGTTGACGGTCAGCTCAAAACGAGACTCCCTCTTAAAGCGGACGGCAAAGTCGTCGCCCAGTTTCAAACTGGAGGGAAGTACAAGCCGTACGTCGAACAGCTCTTCACGCCCAACGGCGTTCAGGTTTTGCTGGACTCGCCCGGCGATCACGTTCATCATCACGGCTTGATGTACTCGCTGAGCATTGACAACGCCGAGTTCTGGGGCGAATACAACGACAGCTGCGGTCAGGAGGTCTTGACGAAATGCGAGCTGTCCGAGGACTCGTCCGCCATCAAAGCGGAACTCAATTGGACAGCTCCGGACGGAACGGTCGTCGCGAAAGAAGTTCGCGAGATTTCCGTCGCGTCCGTTGACGGCGCCAACGTTCTGAACTGGAAATCCGTTGTTACACCCGCCGGCGACAAGGCGATTACGATTAAAGGACGCTACTATTTCGGTTTGGGAATGCGTTTCGCCAAGGAAATGAATACGACCGTTAAATTTACTAACAGTACCGGCGCTCACGACGGCGCAATTGTCCGCGGAGACGAACGCCTCAAGGACTGCCAGTGGATTAACGCGACAGGAACCGTTGACGGCGCTCCGATTTCTGTAACAATCGAAGACCAGCCCGGCAACACTCGCCCCATGACGGGTTACTCCATGGGCGACGGCTGGAAAGCGTTCGCCTACATGGGCGCGACGATGCGCGTTCACGAAACCCCGATTCTGCTCGAACCCGGCAAGTCGATTACCGCCGCTTATAAGGTTATCGTCAAAGACAAAGAGTAACAGCAGCGCCTTCGTTTTTAAAACGCAAAACTAACCCCCTGAACGCATTTATGGCTAAAAAAGCAAGTTCCAAAACGCCGCCTCGACAGCTCAAGCATTGTCAGCTTTTGGCGAAAGCGGCTGAGGAAAAGAGTATCGAAATGCGCGCCTTGGCGGTGAAGGGCTATCCCGGCGTGGAACTGCCGCCCAAAATCCTGCCGGGGCTGATTAGCGTCGGGTACTGGAATTCTCCCCGCGATCAGGACTGGGGCATGACGTGGCATCAGCACGATGGACTTGAGCTGGAGTTCGTGGAATCCGGTCAGCTGGACCTGGGAATCGGCTCGGAAGTGTTCGAACAGGTCAGGGCAAACCATGTCGCGATTACCCGGCCGTGGCAGCGTCATCGGTACGGGAACCCCTACATTCGTTCCAGTCGGCTGCATTGGCTGATTTTAGACATCGGAACAACGCTTCCGAACAAGTCGATAAAAATGCCGGACTGGGTTGTTTTGAAGTCGGATCGTAGCCATGT
>JAZUMX010000559.1:0-1589 GCA_045603865.1 Thermoguttaceae bacterium | reverse complement strand
AGCTAGGAGCTAATAGCTCATTTTTCGGGAAATTTCAAGTAGAACAAGTACATTTGTTTTTGATTATTAGAACCTGTGGAGATTATCCCATGAAATGCTTAAACTTTTTATTGATTGTTCTGCTTGCCTCGACAGTCTACGGCAAGACGCTTCAAGTTGGACCGGGGCAGGCGTATTCCCGAATTGAAGACGCCGTTGCGGCGGCAAACGCCGGCGATAAGATTATCGTTCATCCCTTACCAAACGACGTTGCGTACAAAGAAGTCAAACTGATGATAAAAAAGCCGAACCTGACAATTCAGGCGGTCAATCCGAATCAGCCCGTCGTTCTTGACGGGTCAGGCGTCAACTATACCGGCGCCGGTTCCATGCCCAGAGCGATTGTTCAGTTTTGCGCTGAAGGTTCTGGCGGGACGCTCGACGGTTTTGTTCTTCGCAACGCTCGCAACGACAGCTATAACGCCGCCGGCGTGAGAATCTCTCAGGCGAACGATGTAACAATTTCCCGATGCGATATTCACGACAACGACATGGGAATTATGAGCGACGGGCGCGCTGGTCAGCAGGGCGTTGAGCCGCTGGGCGCAAACCAGCTTATAACTCATTGCCGAATAACGGACAACGGTTCAGACAAACACCCCGGATACAACCACAATCTGTATTTGGGCGGGGACAGCGTTACGATTCAGTATTCTGAAATCGCCCGGGCGACGACGGGACACAACGTCAAATGCCGGGTTCATCGGGTTACAATTTCCAACTGTTCAATTCACGACGCCGCCAACCGGGAGATTGATCTTGTTGACGGCAAAGACTGTACGGACGTTCCCGGCAGCAACGCTCTGATTTCCAACTGCTCGATTAAAAAAGACGCTTTGTGCCAAGGGAACCACGGCTGTATTCATTTTGGAAAAGACGGCGGCGTGGATCACGATGGAGCTGTCGTTCTGAAAAACAACGCGATAGAAACGCCGTTTTCAACTCCCGTTATAGAACTATCAGACGGCAAAGGCGTCGCTTTGTATGATAACGTCTTTTCCGACGCGGGAACCGGAACGCATGCCACTCTGATAAAAACGCATGGAAATCAAATCGTTAAGCAGTCCGGAAATAAAATTCCTCAACGGTGGAAAGTAGAGAACGAATAATAATAGAGTCTCGCTTTGCGACTATTCCCTATTCCCCATTCCCTATTCCCTAATTATCATGTTACATTCCCGAATCCTCCCCATTCTGACGGTTTTATTATTGACGATTCCCGCTTACGGACAGGTGGAACTGTCCAACGGCGATTTCTCCAAAACGACAGCGGCGCAGCTGGCGTCTGACTGGGGCGTGAACAGCAATACGACTTCTGTTGTTACAGAAAATATCGACGGGAAAGACGTCCCGATTTTGCGTCTGACGGTAAAAGAGCCGCGAACGCACGTGATGGTCTATCGGCGAATGTATCTGCCGAAGAATCCGCCTAAAGCGCTCAATGTTCAGCTAAAAGTTCGATACGAGAACATTCAGACTGGGGCGCAGAAATGGAACGACGGTCGTTTGATTATGAACTTCAAATCGTCTGACGGCAAAACGCTTTCGCC
>JAZUMX010000558.1:0-1503 GCA_045603865.1 Thermoguttaceae bacterium | reverse complement strand
GACAATATCAAATTAGAGGGATTATAAATTATCAATCGACAAGACCAACAGGACGAATCGTAAATTGTTACTATTCGCCCTGATGGTTCTTGTCTTTCGGTTTTGTTACTGGTTCAGACGCTGAATATTCATTCCCGTTCTGAAGTTGAACGGATACTGCTGAACATCAGTTCCGCCAGCCGTTCGGGCTTCAATAATCAACGTGTATTGAGATCCCAAAGGCTTATGAGGCAGAATCGGCGTTACCAGCGTTGCCACCTGCATGTCGCCGTTCGGCTGAGCCGGAACCCACGCGCCGCCGGGCTGACCTTCCATGTATACGCGATACTCCAGGTTGCCGGCAGAGCCTGCGCCAGTAGCGGTCAAGGTCATGGTGAACCCTTCCGGAGTCGTGTTCGGGTCGCCGGTCTGTTCAACGCTCAGGAACCGCTGTCCAGAAACGCTGACTTTGGCGAATCCAGCTGAACGTCCGTTTACCAACGCCTGAACCTGGGTTGAACCCATTGATCGAGCGATAAACCGCGACGGATCCGTCGGGTCTTGCGCCAGAATGCTGGGGTCGTCTGCCGTGAAGGTTGCCGGCGCCGGGAACGCCTGTCCGGTCGTCGGGTCAATCGAGCTGACCGTAAACGACGGCGTCGACTGACCGATTTGCAGAACAACGTCCGGCGGGGTAATCGTGTAGTTCGGCGGAGTCGAAACGTCAACGCGAACAAACGCGACGCGCTTGTCGTTCATGCCGTTGGGATCGACAGTTTCCACCTTGACCTGAGCGGCGCCGGGCTGCAAGCCGGTAATCGTGTTGGTATTGGGATCGACCTGAATGACGCCGCTGTTGTCAAGCGCGCTGATTCTGTACGAGATGTCGAACGGAAGCAAGCCGCTGTCAGGAACAATCTGAACGGAGTCAAGCGTTCTGGACTCGCCTTGAACCAGACTCATCTGCTGAGGCTGAACAACCAAAACGCCGGTGTTTTCCGTCATGCCGCCAACCTGAACCGCCAGCGGAGAAATGGTTCCCAAAGTTCCCAACGTGGCTTCCGCCTGACCGTTGCCCAGCGCTTTGCCAACGAGCAGTTTTCCGCCGCCGGCTGCCGGAGTCCAGTCAGCGTTCTTCGGAGTCGTCAGCTGCAAAGCGGGATCCGCCGTTACATCTCGACCCAAAGAGCCGTCTGAATAATACTCGTAAACCTGAACCGGCTGTGACGCGCCAACGCCGGCGATTCGAGCCATGTCAGGCATGAACTTCAAACCGACGAGTTCGCCGCCTCGGACGACGCCGACTTCGTTGACCAGGTCCAGACCGTTGTTGACCAGCACGCCGTGTTCGTCAATGTATTCCCGGATTGCCAGGCGGTTGCCGTCGGCCCCGACGATGTATTCGCCTTCGACGATGTCAACCAGACCCGGAGCGTCGCCAACGTACGTTGAACCGTACCCAACGCCGCCGGTTTCGATGTTGTTAATCACGCCGCCGTTGATTCCCGGAGGAACGACTGTTAC
>JAZUMX010000557.1:0-6239 GCA_045603865.1 Thermoguttaceae bacterium | reverse complement strand
GGAACGTCATGTCGATCATAGGCGTCATGTCAGCTTCGGCTGTTTCTTGTGGTCTTGGTTTTGCCATGATATTAAATTGAGGTTAATGGTTCGCGGAAAACACAGAATCTTTCAGAACCGCCGCCTGCAAAGCAGACGGTTCGGTTCAGGATTCCGTATCGTATTATTTCCACAGTCCAGCGTTCAAAATCATTTACCGCCGCGGAGCAGCTGATCCATGAACTGTTCGCCCTTGACGCTGATGTCAAAAATGATCTTGTTGATGTGGTTTTTCATCAAGGCGAAGAAGATGGACGCCGGAATCGAGAAGATCAACCCGACCATGGTCGTAATAAGAGCCATAGAAATACCTTTTGCCAACTCAGACGGTTTCGGCGTGCTGGCGGAGTTAGCAATAACGGAGAAGGACGCGACCATACCATCGACCGTACCGAGCAAACCGACTGACGGGGCGACGGCGGCAATCAGACCGACATAGGAAAGTTGATGGTCAAGCTTCATGGATTCGGACGCGATAACGTCTTCCATGGCTTTCTGAGCGGCGTCGCGACCTTGCTGAAGTCTCGGCAAACCAGCTGCCAAAACCTGAGCCATAAAGGACTCGTCATTGGAAACCAGTTCGTACGCTTCCGAAAAATGCTTTTCCTGGATTTCCGCGTCAAAGCCTTCGACAATCTCATCTGGCATCAACACGCTTCGGCGCATTGAGAACGAGTACTTGAATACAAAGGCGATGAACAGGAACGAAATGATACCGAATGCGATGCAGTATTTCCAACCCAAAGCCTTGTACAGCCAAACGAGGAAGTTTTCCTTTTTCGGGGCTGACGCGTCGTCTGCGGCGGCAGCGTCATCTGCAGCTACGGCAACGTTGGCAACGCTCGTGGTTGCAACGGTAACGGTTCCAGCATAAATGGCAAGAAGCAGAGCGGAAAACAATAACGCTCCCAGCGATCCGCAAGTTAAACATCTAAACATGACGGTGAATCCTCCGAAGTTCTAAAATGTGTTAATAGGGGAGTCCCTAATTCAGGAATATTATTTGGCGAAACTGAAAAGCCCGTTTGAATTGTACGGGAATACCAAGGGGGAAACGCCCGAAATAATATTATCTTTTAAATTCGTTTTACTCCACGAATAATCAACGATGATTTACAGGAAAAATATTTTGGCTTCCCCCAAGCGTCAGCCGAAACTTTTCAACAATACTTTATTTATTTTACTCTATTTCCCATTTTAACAAAGGGGGGTTAGCGTTCTTTTTTCAAAAAAAATGGATTTTTATGAAAATGAACCTGCTTTTTTACAACAGCGGGAAAATCTCCCGGCTGCGCTGCCAAAGATTAACAGTAATCTGTTGGCGGCTCTTGCGAAATAAACATTCGCCAGCCATCGAGATGTTCTTTGGACAGGCTGTTTTCTCGAGTGAATTCCGTTTCAATCTGTCGACCGGCAACAGAAACGCGAACGCGCAATCTGCCGCTGGGGTCGTAATCGAACAGAACTTCAATCGGCGATCCAGGCGGAAGATTGGGCGGAAGACCCGTAACGGTGCATTGACCAATATAGGTGCAATCGTCCGGAGAAGAGCTTTCTCCTTCTACCACTTGAACCATAACGGATTTTTGATCCTGCTTGGACGTTTTGAAAATACGCCGAGCGGTAATTGGCAGCTGGGTGTTGCGCGGAACGATAATTCCGTTGCGGCGACGCCCGGTTTGCGGGTCTCGACCGATGACGCCCAAACTGTGTGAGTTGACGTTTTTGATTTGGAACGCGCCGGGGTTGCCCATGTTCTGATCGAGAATAAGACCGGCGTGCAGCGCAGCGCCTTGAGCGACGGCTTCGTCTGCCGCAACGCCTGCGTCTGGAACTTTTCCGGAAATCTGCTGAAGCATGGAGCGAATCATCGGCATTCGAGAAGAACCGCCGACCAGCAAAACGCGGTCGATATCTTCCCAGGAAAGCCCGGACGTTCGCAGCGTCTGTTCTGCCGTGAACCGGGTTCTGTCGACCAAATCCAAAGTTGCCTGTTCGAATTCCTGACGAGTAACTTCGATTCGGCTGAACTTGCCTTTATACTCGCAGTTGATTGTACATTTTTGACGGCTTGTCAGAGTGCGTTTGGCGTCTTCGCATTCTCTCCAAAGACGTCCGCGGGCGACTTCGTCTTCTCGAGGGTCTATAAAGTGCTCGCGAATAAACGCGTCGACCGCCAAGTCCAGCAAGCGCTGATCCCAGTCGTATCCGCCCAGCTGAACGTCGCCGTCTGTTGCCAAAGCGATAAACTGGTTGTTCTCGATACGCATGATGGTAACGTCGAACGTGCCTCCGCCGAGGTCGTAAACCATGACGTTGCGCGGCTGGTCGTAGCCCTGCCCCAGAAATCCCTGCTGATATCCGTAGGCGACAGCGGCGGCGGTGGGTTCGTTGATGATGTCCATCACGTCCAACCCTGCCATGTAGCCAGCGTCTTGAGTGGCTTTACGGCGGACTTCGTCAAAATAAGCGGGTACGGTAATAACGACTTTTGAAAATTCCCCGATTTGCGGAATCGTATCTCGACGCAGTTTATTAAGAATGAGGGCTTCGATAACTTCAGGCGGATACTGCTTGTTTTGCAGGACTTTATGAAAGACTTTGTGTCCGATGTCTCTTTTTGCGCATTCCGCCACAGCCATCGGATCGATAGCCATTGCCTTGAGAGCTTCTTTGCCGACAATCGCCTCGTTCCCCTCAAACAGAGCGACTGACGGAGTTGTTAAATCGCCTTCGGCGTTAACCAGCGTAATCGGCCGACCCATGTTGTCCAACTTTGCAATAACGGAATAGGTCGTTCCCAAGTCTATGCCGACAGCCGGGATATTTTCCATACTCATATTTGTATATACGTCTACGTAAACTAATACAGGCGATTTATAGCGATTATAATCTGACGGTATGCAATTTCACGAGCTATAATGAGCAATTAACGTCAAAACGGAGAACTGTTTACAAATGAATCGCGAAAAGGCTAACTGCGAAAAAGCCGGCGCAAATTTGTATATTTCCCTTTTCAACATTGGTTTTGCTTCTTGCCTGTTTCTATTATCATACACTAAAATTTTAGCAATTGCAAGTTTTTCGGAAAGAATTTATAAAAAAATTTAAAAAAATCCTTCAAAATCTCTGGAAAAATTATAATGAATGAGTTACAATAAAATATATATAACAGGTATTTGGGGCAAAGACCCTGACTTGTACGTTTATGAATTACTTAGATTTTTGAAGGAGAAGACACATGGCAAATCGTCGTGATTTTTTGAAGACATCCGCCGTCGGCGCGACTGCCGTTAGTACGCTTTCCATAGCGCGCAGCGCTCACGCGGCTGGTTCTGACATCCTCCGCATCGGTCTGGTTGGCTGCGGCGGACGCGGCAACGGCGCGTTGGCTAACGCGATGGAAGCGGATGAAAATACAGTCGTTACCGCTTTTGGCGACCTGTTCCCGGAAAACGCTCAGGGTTCGTTCAATCGATACAAGGACAACCCCCGCTGCAAGGCAACCAAGGACACCGTTTTCTCCGGTTTCGATAACTACAAAGGCGTTATCGAAAACTGCGACGTTGTTCTTCTGGCAACCTCTCCGCATTATCGCCCGATTCATTTCGCCGCGGCGGTTGAAGCTGGCAAACACGTCTTCTTTGAAAAGCCCAACGGCGTAGACGCGGCTGGCGTTCGCTCCTTCCTGGAAAGCGGCAAGAAAGCGGCTGAAAAAGGCTTGACCGTCATTTCCGGTCTGTGCTGGCGTTATCACAAAGGCGTTGTCGCGACCATGAATCAGGTTCTCGACGGCTTGATTGGCGACGTTCGCGAAATCCAGTGCACCTACCTCACCGGACGTCTTTGGACTCGTCCCCGCCACGACAACGACACCGAAATGATGTTCCAGAACCGCAACTGGTACAACTTTGCCTGGCTGTCTGGCGACTACAACCTCGAACAGCACGTTCACACGCTCGACAAGGCGTTCTGGATTCTCGGCAAACCGGAATCCGCCTGGGGCTGCGGCGCTCGTACTCTCCGCGTAGAACAGCCGGCTTACGGCGACATCTACGATCAGATGAGCGTTACGTTCAACTATCCCAACGGCGTTAAAGTCCATTCGTTCTGCCGACAGATCAACGGCTGCTTCAACGAAAACGAATGCCGCATTCTCGGTTCCAAAGGCTGCGCCAACGCTCTGGGAAAGAACATCATCGACCTGGACGGTAAAGTCATCTGGAAGGCAGACCGCAAAGAAGCCAACTGCAACATGTACGTTTCCGAACACGAAGTCATGTTCGATTCGATTCGCAACGGCAAGGCGAAGAACGACGTCGAATACTCCTCCTACAGCACGCTCATGGGCGTTATGGCGCGCGAAGCCTGCTATACCGGACAGTGGCTCGGCTGGGATCAGGTTCTCAACTCCAAGAAGGTTCTCGCTCCTGCTGAATACACGCCGGAAGCCGTTCCGCCGTGCGCTCCGATTGAAGGCGCAACCTACTCCCCGGTCAAGAACATGTACAACGTTCCGCTTCCGGGCGTTACAAAGTTTGAATGATTTTAGAACTGCTTGCTTAGCAGGCAATTAATCGTAAAGAGCGAGGGAGAGAATCCGTTTTAAGCGATTTGCTGTTCAACGATTGTCTCTCCGCTCTTTTTTAGATTAGCCGGTATAATTGCCGGAAGGATTCTGGGAAAGAATCTCCCAGCAATTTCCCAGAAGATTCCCAGAGAATTCCCAGCCTTTATCATTATAAAAAGGAGTTTATATGACAAATCGTCGTGATTTTTTGAAAACCGCGGCTGTCGGCGCTCCCGCCGTTAGTACGCTTTCCATAGCAAAAGGCGCTCACGCCGCCGGGTCGGATACGCTTCGCGTTGGTCTGGTTGGCTGCGGCGGACGCGGACGAGGCGCTTTGGCGAACACTCTCGAAGCGGATCCCAATACGGTCGTTACTGCGTTTGGAGATCTGTTCCCGGAAACCGCTCAGAGAACGTTTGATCAATATAAGAAAAATCCCCGCTGCAAGGCGACTCAGGACACAGTTTTCTCCGGTTTTGACAACTACAAAGGCGTCATTGAAAACTGCGACGTCGTTCTTTTGGCGACTTCGCCGCATTACCGCCCGATTCAATTTGCCGCGGCGGTTGAAGCTGGCAAACACGTTTTCTTTGAAAAGCCCAACGGCGTTGACGTTCCCGGCATTCTCTCTTTCCTGGAAACAGGCAAGAAAGCGGCGGAAAAAGGTCTGACCGTCGTTTCCGGTCTGCATTTCCGTTACGACAAACGCGTCGTTGAAACCATGAATCGGGTTCTCGACGGCATGATTGGCGAGGTTCGCGAGATCTCGTGTTCCTACTTAACCAATCGTTTGTGGACGCGTCCACGTCAACCGCAGGACACCGAAATGATGTTCCAGAACCGCAACTGGTACAACTTTACGTGGCTTTCCGGAGATTACAACGTCGAACAGCACGTTCACACGCTCGACAAGGCGAACTGGATTATTGGTCTTCCTCAATCGGCGTGGGGACTTGGCGCGCGTTCCGTTCGCGTAGATCAGCCGGCGTACGGCGACATCTACGATCAGATGAGCGTTACATTCGATTACCCCAACGGCGTCAAAGTTCATTCGTGCTGCCGCCAGATTAACGGCTGCTTTAACGAAATGCAATGCCGCATTTTGGGAACCAAAGGGCACGCCAGCGCGATGGAGTACAAAATCATCGACCTGAACGGAAACGTTCTTTGGAACTTTAACCGAAAAGAACGCGTCAAAGACGGACACCTTGAAGAGCACATCGCCATGTACGATTCGATTCGCAATTCCAAGGCGTTAAACTGCGTTGAGTATTCCTCATACAGCACGATTATGGCAATCCTCGGACGCGAGGCGTGCTATACCGGTCAGAAGCTTTCCTGGGAACAGATTCTCAATTCCAAGAAGGTTCTGGCTCCATCGGAATATACGCCAGACGCCGTTCCGCCGTGCGTTCCGATTGAAGGCGTTACTTACGCCCCGGTTAAGAACATGTACTCTGTTCCGCTGCCGGGCTTGTCAAAGTTTGTATGAGCTTTTAGAAAAAGCTTCTAGCTGTTAGCTCCTAGCTATTAGCTTGTGCATTTGTAGTTCTCGGCGTTAATTTTTAAAGCTTGAAACTAAAATAACCAAGCTAGAAGCTAGAAGCTAATAGCTTACTTAATCCTCAAT
>JAZUMX010000556.1:0-2285 GCA_045603865.1 Thermoguttaceae bacterium | reverse complement strand
GTTAAAACCCACGGCTACTAATATTGAACTGCTACGCAGTTCTAGCGGGTGCGCTGCGCGCCTATTGCCTATTGCCTTCTATTCTCAGCCCCGCCGGCAGAGCTTCTCCGAATTCTTCGGCGCGTTCGTCGTCCTGCAGCGATCCGCCGTCGCGAACGAGCGTTATCCATCGCGGTTTGACGCCGGGAACGGATTCCAGAAAACGCAAAGCGTCTGCCCGAAGAGATTCTGAAATGTCACGATATCGGTCGCCGGTTTTATGCGTTGTTAAAACGACGGCAAACGCCGCGGCTGCAATGGCGTCGGACCGTTCAGAATCTGGAATGACAAACTCTGTTTTTCGGCTGGTTATTCCGATAAGTTGTCTCACCCATGGTTCGACGGCTTCCGGGGAGAGAATCGTTTCCATGGTTGTAATGGACGACGCTCTGGCGCCCAATCGTCCGACGCTCCAAAGAATCGCGGCTGTCGAACCGGGCGTTTCTTTCGAACTTAACAGGTTGAGAAGAAGGTCGCCGGTTTCCTGTTTGCTCTCAATAGGCAGCTTTTCCATCGCGCCGAAAAGGCGGAACAGTTCCGCCGACTCGTGAGGCGTATAAAGCCATTCATTGCGACCAGTTTTCTTCGACACTCGCTTTGCGTTTTCTCGCAACTCGCCACTCGCAACTCGCAACTTACACAGCGATCGCAGCTGACGGAGAATCGGTTCCATGAGCTGAATTTGACGTCCGGAGGACAGCCCCGCCGCAACGCGTCGCCAGAGAATCCAAAGCTGCAGTCGGTTGTCCGGCTGAGGGAATCGGAGCTTTCCAAAGACGCGTTTCCAAATCTGCTCAATTCGCCAGTCGTCCATCGACGCGCCAATTCCCGGACGAAGACAGAACCCCGCCAGATTGAGCCATCGCGCCTCATGTGCCGCCGACTTTTGGCGACCTGGTTCCAGCTCCATCAGGGCGTCAAACAGAGAGCGCAGCGCCGGCGCCGGCAGCGTTTCCCGGCTCTGACCGATGATCCCGGTTATGCGTTTGACGACTTCCGACGGTTTAATCTCGAACCGTTCAAAGCAGGCTTTTAATACGTCTTTGGACTGCACGATTTTGTTCTCGTCAATAATCCCTTCGGACTCCGCCGTCGTTTCGACGCTTTGCACGTCTGTTTCAACCGCAGAGCGAATATCGAAGTTCAGCCGCCATCTGCCAGAGTCTTCGTTAGACGCCAGATACAGCTCCAGCGCGCCGCTGTCTGTCAGGTGGGTTTGAATGTTGACGCCGAGTGAGTCAGCGGTTTCGCCGCGGAGCTTTATCACCGTTCTCAGCGGCGCCAAAGCGCGCATTTGGTTCTCGTCCAGATCGATAATCTCGCCGGGTTTGTCCGTCGTTCGAGAGCTGGAAACAAACAGAGGGAACACAACCGGCGCATTCGTCTGAAGGCGCAGCTGGTCGTTTTGGATTTCCAGCGTCTGCCCTTCCTGAATGCTGGCGGGAGCGATGCACATCGCTCGAAGTTTGCCGTCGTGTTCCAGACCGATATAATAACTTCTCGCAAGCGTTGCGTGAATGCGGAAGAGCGGAACTTGCCGCTTTGCGTCTTTTTGCTCCTCGCTATTTTGTAACTTTTCCAGATGACGAATCAGACCAAAATAGGCGGCTCCGCGAGCGACGGCTAAATCCAGAGCGTCGTTATCCAGAACGATCGGGCGCCATGGTTCGCCGTCTGCCGGGGAGAACCATTGTGACAACTGATCGAGAATCCGCTGTCTGGTCAACGGGGATTCAAACATGCCGCCGTTAAACAGAACCGCGTCCGGACTGTCGCATTGAGCGTTTGTCAAAAACGCCGCCAGATACCGCGTTATTGCCGGGTCGGACGCAAACGGAAGCCCAAACTCCTGAAATCCGCTCCGGCGCCGATCGGGTTTTGCCGTCAAATCGACAAAGGGGAAAAAGCCTTCCAAAAGAGCATTGACGACTTCCTCTTTTGTAACAGTCAGGTACAGACTTTTCGCCATGAGTTTGCTTCCAGCGGCGGGAATGGATGCGGTGCACGTTTCCGGTGCGTTCTCTCCCAAAAGCGTTTCCTTGACTATTCGCGATTGGCGAACAAGCGTCTGCCATTGACGGTCAGTCAGCTTGACGCCCTGTTGAGCAAACTTCGATTCCAGAAGCCGAGCCAGCGCCAAGTCGAGGTTGTCTCCGCCGAGCAAAAGATGGTCGCCGACTGCTATTCGATGAAACGAAACCGCTTGACGTTCGACGGTGTTTTCCGTCTCGCTCTGCTTCTCTCGA
>JAZUMX010000555.1:0-3275 GCA_045603865.1 Thermoguttaceae bacterium | reverse complement strand
GCGTCTCCGGAACCGGGAAAGCGTCTGGAAAAGACTTCTCGCAAAAGCACCGCCAGACGCCCCACGCCCTGTACTGGCTGAAGAAAAATGGGGTAACAAGTTTGGAGTTAGGAGTGAGAAGTGAGGAGTGAGGCGGCGAGGCGCCGCTCCCAGTCCGCGCTGCCGCGCGAGATGAATTATAACCGCTCCCGTTGGTCGCTTTTGTTATTGATAATACTATGTTTTTCTCCCCTTACTAAAGTTTTATGGAAAGGGGAGTTTGAGGGGAAGAACCATTTTTTCAAAAAAGGTTTTCCCCTCATATTATTTACCTTGAAAAAACTTCTCATACAAGGGAGCCAGCTTGCTGGCGACCTAAGTTTTTTCAAGGCGGCGAGGCGCCGTTCCCAATCCGCGGTGCGAAGGCGCACACCCAGTCCGCGCTGCCGCGCGAAACGTGTTATACCCGCTCCCGTTGGTCGCTTGCTCGTTCCTTACTAAAGTTTTTTAAGCCGCAAAGAACGCAAAGAAATATTTAAAACTTCGCGAACATCCTCCGCGGCTCCGCATCTCCGCGTGAGGTTTTCCGGACGCGCCAGCGTTTTGCTCGCCTAACGTTAAACGGCTATCATCATTTTTCCTTTGATTCCGGTTTGTAAACTTGGCAGAATCCATATTTAATCTGATTTATGATATCTGCATTCATGCCTTGCAGACCGCCGTCCCAGACATCGTATTTTTTTACGGATGGACATCCTCTGCTGACAACAGAAAGAACGGGATTGTTCTCTGTGAGATAGTCCAGTGAGTTGTCAGTTATTTGAGGACAATCGTTTAGCGACAGCGATTTCAAATTCTTTAACCTGACCAAACGCTTTATTTCAGCGTCTGAAATGTTTTGACAACTTTCCAGACATAAACATTCCAGGGACGGCAGAGAATCAAAGAAGTCAAGAGAATTGTCGTCAAACTCTGACAGGTTTGAAACAGTCAGTTCTTTCAATCGAGAAGATTTTATTTTGAATCGGAAATCAGCGTCTAACGTTTCGAGTTTAGGGAAATCGAGAACTGTAATGCTTTTTGATTCTGTCAGAGTTTTACAATCAGACACATTCAGAACTCTCAGCTCCGGTAATGTCTGAAGCGATTTGATCCCGTCGCTTGTAATATTCGGACAATAATAAATATTCACTTCTCGCAGACTTTCAATTTTGCTTAACTCTTTCAGCGCGCGGTCTGAGATCGACAAGTTCCCTAACGAAATTCGTTTCAAATTCTTTAATCGGGCAATTTGTTTGAAACCCTCGTCGGTAATTTGAACGTTAGCGTCAAGTGCGTCGATAGAAAGATATTCCAGATTTTCCATCTGAGAAATTTTATTCAGACACGCATCGTCTACGTTCTGACAGCAGTCAAGTTTAAGAACGCGAAGACGCTTTAGTTTTGTCAGGGAGTCTATACTATCAATGGATAAATTGGGATTTTCTATAATTTTTAGCCGTTCCAAATAGGACAGTTTTTCCAGCTGCGAGAAAAACGCATAGCCAGCTTTCTTATCGTAAATTTCTAAAACCTGAAGTTCGGACAACGATTCTAAATTGAGTCGATTCAACAGCTGATGTGGTACATAGTCTCTGGGATAGTTCGAATAATACAACGCTTTTATATGCGGATGCTTGTGTATGTATGCCATTACATAAACGTCCATCGCATAATTCAAAACCGGGTCAAAGAGCAATGTGTTTTCAAAAGCGTTGAGCGCATTATTGAAAACAGCGTCATACAGAAAATTCCCAATATTTATCGTCAATTTGACTCTGGAAGGACAAAATAGCGCTATCTGATCAGCCTGTTTGTAATCTATTATTTCGAAATGAAAGCACAGTTCGTTCTTTATGAAGTTATTGAAATTTTCGGAATTGGTTTCGTCCAGATATTCTCTAAATATGCCTAACGCGTCGCTATGAATAATCACGCCTTTAATGATTTTGTATCGAGACCGATCAACTTCGTTCCTGTGCTTGTCTTTTAAGACCAAACACGACTCGCCGTCATAAACAAAGTCGCATTCTCTCATAAACGCCGCTGAGCGCTGGTCGCCATGAGACAATATATCAATTTGTTGAGTATCTAAACCTGCTCTGAACGTCAAATTTACAAATAGCAGTAAAAAATTTAACATTTTGTTTATCTGATTTGTTTCTTGAGAATTTGTTTTTTGAACTCTCCATGCCTGATTATTTATTGTATTTAAATTGACATATTTGTCAAGACGCAGAGCAGAGGAGGGAAATTGGGTGCGTTCTTCTTTACAAACAATACGTTACGTCAATTCTTGTTATTTTTTCTGAATTATTCTCATCTGCTCTCTTGCATTAGTATTACATCTGTCGTATAATAACCAAAAACAATAGCGTATTGCTTTGTTTCCTGTTATAACCTGTTTCCGACTGTTCGTCTACCCTTAATCTGTCATGAAAGCCCAAACAATTCACGCTGTCGCCGTTTTCCTGCTGGCTGCCATGGCGCCATCGCTTTGCGTTTACGCGCTGGACGATATTATTATTGACCCGCCGCTGACGTGGGCAGTGAAGTCCGTACTCATCGGCTGGACGGTCTCTCAGGGCGAAAAAACAACAACGGAATCAGTGTTCCTCTATGAAGCCGATGAAAGCTGGCTATCTAATCCAATGACGGAATTTGGACTCTATGGAACGGATGTTACAGCTTCGGTTTATGAAGAAGGCGGGATGAATTACAGTCATACCGATCCCCAAACCAATCCCGCTCAATGGTCGATGTTGAAGAAGGAAAAAGTCCGCCGAGCGCTAACAGCGGCGTATGAATCAAACGACCAGAAAACCGTATCCAACCAACAGCTAATCTTTACGGTTAATTTTGTCAATCATACGAAGTCGCAATTAAAATTTGACTATCGGTATACAAACTACATTCCCGTTTATATCGGTCAAACCGAAATCGGAAAAGCCGCGCCTGTCGGTATAGACAAAGTCGTTATTTCCATTCCTCCAACGGGCGAACCCGTTACAGTCAAATTTGCAATGCCAATAGACGAAAAATACAAATTGGATCTGCTGAATTACAAGCCGTTTTTGAAATTCAGCGAAGGTCAGCTGTTCCTTAAAGTTCCTTTTGGCGAACCTGGAATTGAAGGGAACGTATACAGGAAATCCGCGGTGGATAAAGGTCATTTCAACGTTGCAATCCTGGCTGGCGACGAATTTAAAGAATGGAGAATTAACTGGATTGACAGGAATCCGGTTACGTTACAGGAG
>JAZUMX010000554.1:0-1735 GCA_045603865.1 Thermoguttaceae bacterium | reverse complement strand
GAAATGACAGTCACGGGTTCGGACGTCGCCGAGAACTATGCGGAATCCGGGGGCGGGATCGCTTTTCTATCCCATCAGAGCATGACGGTCACCGATTCAACGATTACCCGCAATTCCGTTATAGAGAGCGGCGGCGGGATTCTTAACGAAGGAACGCTTTCGGTTGCCGGATCCACGATTGCCGACAATTCTGCGGTCTGCTGGCAAGGCGGCGGGATCTGCAACTGGCGAAATCTTTCACTTGCCGAAACGATTGTTTCCGATAACTCTGCACGAGTCGGCGGGGGATTGTACAGCACTGCCGATAGGTTTACATTCCGCGACACGACCATTGACGGGAGTCCCGCGGTCGATACCGGAACGAACAATACGGTCATAATCAGAACCGACTTCGAGAATCCGATTGTAACGCATGGCGTCGTTGAGATCGGCGCATGTGAATTTCGGGGGAACCGGAGTACGGTGAGGATGAATCCGGTGAGGATGAATCGGTCGGCGGAGGATACTCCGCAGGAACCCACCGCGGAATAATCCGTTCCGGCGCCGTCGGCAGGCCGCAGAAACGGCCGATCGGATAGGACGTGCCGCAGAGAGGGAACTCCAAACGCGAAAAAGGTTAAAACGGCGTTCCGCGGACGCGTTCCAGGGGAGAAGAGACCCCGAGACAACATTTTCGGCGCCTGAAAACAAGGGGTTGCGCGGCGGCGGAATCGGCAATCAGAAAGACCTGGATTCGCTTGTGAGCTTCTTAAGAACCGGAAATTTTGAAGGAGACGGCGATGGGAACTTCGGCGACCGGAGTGAGCTTGCTCTGATCAATGTTACCGTCGCCGGGAATTCCACGGAAGAGACGGGCGGAATCGACTCCTGCTACGGATTCGAACTGAACAAATCGATCGTCGCGCTGAACACCACCAACGGCGGGAGCGGCGATATCGGCGGTATTTCCGCCGACCGGATTTTCGGCACGAACAATATTGTTGGCGGCTGTTTCTTGTTTGTCCTCTGTTATCTGCTTCTGTTTGCGCTCCTTTTGGTGTCCACTCCGGCGTTTTGGACTTTGTCCGGCGGGAGGTGGTGCTATTTCGGGGGTCTGTTGGTTGTTTTAACGGTGTTGGTCGTATTGTCGCTGGCCATGAGTTCGGTCTATTACCTGACCGCAACCGGACAGAAACGGTCCGGAACAGGGAGGGGGCCGAAATTGGCGTCCGACATCTCTTAAACGGGCGGATTGGCGTATTCGATGGACGTGGAGATGACGGACTGGCCGCGAAAGGGCCTTCGCCGGGGTCCGTTGTGGAATGACCCTATGGACGGGTTTCGGGTGTGTCGTTTTTTGTTCGTTTTGCCCATTTTTTCTTGGACGTTCAGTATGCTTTGCTATAATCAATGTACTTTGCTATAATGAGCAATGTAGTCGTGACACCATTATTTGTAGCGGCGCTTGATTATTGTGTTTTAATAATAAACTCTGTCTTATTGAGGTTTCGTGCTATGACTGGACGTGTTTATCACTTTCCTGCATCGTTGTTCATCGTCGTTCTGTTCCTTCCTGCCGTGTTTGGATTTCAGAGGAGCGTGGAGGGACGGGAAGCCAATCCGTTATCTGTGGTTGTGACCTCGCTGAACGATTCTCAACAGCCTAGTCGTGACGGACTTGTTACGCTTCGTCAGGCGATCGCTTCCGCCGGTTTGGGAACTACAATCACTTTTGACTATTCTCTGGCGGGGGGGA
>JAZUMX010000553.1:0-2167 GCA_045603865.1 Thermoguttaceae bacterium | reverse complement strand
GTGCAATTCTGAACGTAGTCTGAATCAGGTCTTGTGTTGTTGGGTCCAGCGGCTTCACCGCCAAGAGAACCGTTGCCGCTTGTTGCGCTCGGACCAGCGCCGCCCATCGCCCACGTTCCTCGGGGGTCCTGCCCGTTTAATCCGGAACGAATTTCTGAAAGTAAAATCGTCTGCGATCGACCATCGGAAATATCGCTTGGCGTCATGGTAAACCGCGGTCCCATTACGCCGCAATACGCCGATTTTTGCCAGTTGCCCATGTTGCCCATCTCTTCCGCCTTAAGCAATCCGATATTGGCGCCGTAGTTGAGTCTGCCCCAGGCAGTCCCGTCTGCTGTAAACGGCGTTCGGTTGTTCCTGTCTGACGGGCAGAGGAACGACGCAATTTCACGAGAGCGCAATTCGCTCATTTTAGCGTATGGCGATTTGCCGGACTTGGGCGTGAAGCTGTCGGAGGATATCGCCGTAGTCAAATAATCGCCGTTTGACATCAAGTCGTAAATTTCTTCGTACATCGAAACCTGATCCAACATCGGGAGAATCAGAATGACCCAGTTTTCCCGCTGGTTGGTGTAAGTCGGCGCAGGATTCAAATTCTGATACAGGTTTGTTGGCTTGGGCGTAGGAACCAGAGCAGGGGGGAAAACCTGATGTGTATTTGTGTATATGATACACGCCTGGCTGAGCTGACGAATGTTGCTGGCGCACTTCGCGCGGTTGGTGGTTTCTCTTGCCATGTTCACTGCCGGCAGCAGCAACCCCATCAAAATAGCAATAATCGCAATTACAACAAGCAACTCGACCAACGTGAACGCTGAAAAGGACTTTGTTCTTTGCCGCTTTGATAAAATCATAATGTCTTTCATGAATGTTAATTCCATCTAAAAGGTAATGCACTTACATACCATCCATTCTATAATTATATTTTACACTACATAGACGAAATAATCAATAGCTCCCCCCTAAAAAATTTAAAGAAAAAAATTAAAAATACTGTAGTGTAAACATGGGGTATTTGGATAAAATGCCAATATTTTGGCTTGAAAAAGGGAATCAAGCGACCAACGGGAGCGGGTTTTGGCAATCGCGCGGCAGCGAGCCTCACGGGCGGAGAGGACAAGGTTTTGCTTCCGAAAATGCTGATTTCGGCGCTATCCACGTCCAACCAGGACCCGACCTTGTCGGCGCGGATTGGGAGCGGCGCCCCGCCGCCACCCCCCTTCCTTCTGCTTTGATTGGCGCTATAATAGAAGAAATGCGTTTACGAGCAGCGTTGGCAGCGGCGTTTTGACGCAGAAAAACCTTTACTCAATTAGAATTACAATGGCATATTTAGTACTCGAAGACGGCAAAGTCTTTTGCGGCGACGCGTTTGGAGCGGATGGAATTCGCACCGGACAGATTGTTTTCAATACGTGCATGACCGGTTATCAGGAAATCATGACTGACCCGGCGAATTTCAACAACATCGTTACCATGACGTATCCGGAAATCGGGAACGTGGGCGTCAACGCCGCAGATTCCCAGTCCGACGGTCCGAAAATCTCCGGCTTGGTCGTTCGTCAGCTTAGCCCGATCATGTCCAACTTCCGATCCGAGCAGACGCAGGAAGAGTACCTCAAAGCCAACGACGTTGTCGCGATGAAAAACGTCGACACTCGCGCCATTGCCAAGCACCTGCGAGATCACGGTCCCAAGTACGGCGTTATCGCCTGCGGAGAGCGGCTGTCGGTTTCCGACCTCGTCAAACAGGCGCAGCGCGCGGCGATTATCGCCAACGGCGGCGACCCGGACTGCACAGCGGAACACTGCGGCGACGAAGGCTGCAAATGCGCTCAGGAAGGACGCCACTGTCATCACGACGACTGCGACTGTGACGACGACTGCGAATGCGGCTGCGGCTGCGGTTGTCACGGCGGAATCAATCTAGAAGCGTTCCCCAATCTGATTGCGGAAGTTTCCTGCAAAGCCCCGTATAAATGGACGGAAAAGAACGCATGGATTGACGAACGTCAAACGGAAAAGCGTTACAACGTCGTCGTTCTCGACCTGGGCGTTCGCCGCGACCAGCTTCAGACGCTTGTCAGTTTCGGCTGCGACGTTACCGTCGTTCCGTATTCCACAACGGCGGAAGAACTGCTGGCTCTCAAGCCGGACGGAGTCTTCA
>JAZUMX010000552.1:0-12592 GCA_045603865.1 Thermoguttaceae bacterium | reverse complement strand
CGAGGAACCATTTCCCAGGCGGAGAAAATAAGCAGTTTGGAAAAACCTTTGTTGGCGTCAAACACTTTTCCAACGCGATTTTTTGAATCCGTTGCTGAATAATACGGATGACTTGGCGGAACCCAGAGCAACAATTCTGTGTGTTTGTCCTCCGGCAGGATTTCATTATACAGTTCCTGAAGTTTAGCGTTATTGGTTGGAATTGGTTTGTATGAATTAATCGCTCGTTTGTTCAAAAACGACGTGTCGTCTTTGGGAACGTTGTCTTTGTTGTGTTTATTGGCAATGAACCCCTGAAGCGTATTGCAAATCTTGTATTGGTCGCGCATAAACGACAGCAAATACGGCGAGGATTTTACATACTCAATAGGGATTGATGGAATTGGCGGTTCGCCAACCTTTTGTCTTTCTTCATTTGCATATCGGATGAACTGGCAGATGTTGTAATACGACAGAACGTCTCCTTCGGAAATCGCCATTGAGTTACTGTTGGTTTCCCAGGACGTCGTTTTAATGATTCTGTCGTTTCGCCGTTCCGTTCGGCTGAGAACAGAGCGGAGTTCATTTTCCGCCTGATTCTTTTTCGCGATGAGGATAGACCAGTCGTTTTGGCGCAGTTCCTGTAACGAATTAGAGTAGTCTTTCCAGACGGACTCGAAATCCCCGAAATTTTTGGAACTGTTAGGGTCGCTGTACAGGAACCGGAAAACGCTTTTGAAGTCTTCAAAATGCTTGGGCGAATCCGGATCGACGACTTCCGCCAGCGTCGAGTACGGCTTGTACGGCGTGGCGGACAAGAGCAGAATCTTCGTCTTTAACGGGTTGTCGTTATTGAAAAAATGATGGCAAAGAATTCCCAAATCGGAATCTTCAGAACACGTGATGAGCGAATTGAATCGCTGGAATTCGTCCATGATTACCAGGTCCGGCTGGAGTTTGGAAATGCTCAGTCTGGCAAAGACGCGGCGCAGTTCCGGGACGATGCAGTTATACAGTTCGTTGTTGACCTGAACGTAGGGTTGAAAATAATTCTCCCATTGTTCGTAACTCGGCATTTGAGGCAATAATTCCGTCAATGCCGGATACAGATTTTCCGGATACCGGTCTTTGTGGACGGCGTGAATCTTGTCGATTTGCTTCTGATATGAGTCCGTGTAATAATCCCAGTATTTGATATCTTTGAAGTTGAGCAGCTTTCCCAACTTGATGATTTTTCTGGAATCGCCTTTGAAGTAGTCGTAGTCTTTGAGAATGCAGTACATCAGCGCTCGTTCCAGAACGGTTCCGCACCCGTTTTTCATATCCAGAGAAGTCGAGGGCGTCATGGGTAAAAGCTGACTGTTTCTTTTCTCTATGCTGCAATCCGCTTCCTGTCGTGCAATGCTCAAGTGCTGCATGGAAAGACGGCTTTCTGAAATGGACGTCTGCGAGTCGCGCGGGATGCCCAGTTTGGCTTCGTTTTGCCGGGCGATAACCTCGTTCGAGCAAATGTATACGACTTTGAAAAGGTCGTCGATAACGATTTTGTTTTCAGATGTTTCAACGCCTTCTTTAAGATGCCAATCTTTGACTTTTTCGATAACCGCTCTGGCGACGATGGTTTTTCCCAATCCGACTTCGTCTGCAAGCAGAACGCGGTTCTGCTTTTCGTCATGGAAGATGCGGAAAATGCGTTCTGCCGTAGCTTTTTGGAATTCCGTTAAATTGAATTTTTTTGAACTCATGATAATATGTAACAGGGGTTTGGTTTATTGTTTATTTTCGATTTTGCTCAGAGCTTGATTAAACGTTTCGAGCATTTTAACCAGGTGGCTGTCGACCTTGTCCGCGGACAGGGAATCGAAAAAGCATTTAAGTTCCTTAAAAGGTTCGTTATTTGAAACGGCAACCTCCAGCGCCCGTTCGTAAATGCCTTTTGGAATATAGGCGTTTTTCCCGTCCTGAGAACCGTTTGAATTGTCAAGGGCGTTCATTTCCCATTGAGAAACAACGCTGGCGGGGAGGTCAGCCAGAATCAACTCGACCATCTTGTAGAAATCGGTTTTGTTTTCAATAATCGTGTTGAAAATCGCCTTGTTGCGTTGAGCAACCGGCATGTTTTGCGTCTCAATGATTTTGATAAACTTGTCGTCTGGGGTTGTGATAATGTAGAAGTTGGACAGCTGATTCAACGACAGCCCAGTAATTCTGGTTTCAGACGTCAGCGGAACGGCGGAATCTTTTGCGTTTAGAGGAGAGATTTCAACTTCTTCTTTCACCGAGCCATCGGTTTTGATAACAACGGTATAACGCTCTCCGTCCGGCTGGACTTCAGCTACGAGAATCTTTTCGCACAACTTGCGACGGTCGACGATTTTAAACTCGTTTTCATCGGTTTCGGAATTGACGTCGTCTTCGTCAAACTCGATTTCTTCAAACGGAGAGTCTCCGTCATCGTTAATCTGCAACAGCTCTTTACAAATCGATTCGTATGTAACAGATCTGGCGGTACTTGGCAATTCGAGTTGAAGCATGAATTCAACGTTATTGTCAAACGCCTGCTGTGTTGCGTTGGCAGAGCCTGTTAATAACATATTTTGTCCGCCGGAACGATAAAAATACATCTTGGCGTGAAGATCGCGGTACGGAATCGTATCGTCCGCGTTCGATTCGGATCCCGAAGATTCCTCGAGAAGTTCGTCATTGTTTAAAATGGATTTTAATCCGTATGTGTATGAAAAACTCTCCCAGATATTTTTAGTCAACGACGCTTTGCGCGTTATAAGCGTTGATTCTTCTGGCGTGGTTCCGTTGTCGGTAAGTTTTTTTATAAAAGGTTCTCCCAGGAATGGCGAAACGACAATAAGCCAGTCTTTTTCACATTTGAGCAGAGGAATGCGGTCCTTCTCGTATTCTTTGGAAATGCCCAACGGGAGAAACCAACATGAAGAATAAACGCCGTTATTATCCAGTAGAACAGGTTCGCTTCGAGCAACGTATTGTTTGAGCGTTTCGATAGAACTCTTTTTCTCTTCCGGCGTGAAATGCGCCAGGTAATCCAGCCAATCCGTAAGCGGTTTTGTTCGTTCCTCAGACTCTTTCGTCTTTTTGTCTTTGACCGCCGCTTCCAACGCGACGGCATAGTCCAGATTGGAACTTTTCGATAAATTCCGCGATGAAACAATGACTTTAATGTACGGTCGGGCATTGACATTGTCTGCCGTTGGGGTGTATAACAAAATCCAGACTTTGGGATGGAAAATTCCGCTGTGAGGGAACTCCGCTTTTGTTGGATTGACTTCGAAAATGCATTTGTCCATCAAACCGGTAAAAACTTTTTGATTCCTCGGAACGGAAACGGAACAGTCGTTGCAGTAAAAGGACAGTTTGTCTGAATACTTTTGGATTCCTCGCAGCAATTGCAGCTTTGAAGCGCTTGACGTTTGCACCTGAATTTCGTCCTTCATTCCCAGCGAATAAAAGACTCCGAGAACGGTTTCAAAATCCAGCGTAAACGTACACGCGACGCCGGTTTCCAGCTCGTATCCAAAATGAGGAGTCAGGGCGGAAGAGAGCGTTATTCTGTTGTCTTTGACGTTTATTTGACACTTTTTCATGCGTTATCTCCTTTTGTTGTTCAGCCCGTTGAGAATGTCCTCGGTAATGGTTCCTGCTCGATACGACCTGTAATCCAGTTTCAAAACAGAGACGTTTTCTTTGCTGTTAAACGGGGATTGATAGGGAGTCTTTTCGAAATCAAACGTTCCGATTTTACTGCGGTTTTTTTTGAGGGCTTTTTCACGTTCTATGATACATTTTTCAAATTTCTCCCATTCGCCGGCTTTGGCAAAGTTGAGCAAATCTTTAAGGAATTTTATCTGAAGACCGTTGGAGGCATTGGTTGTTTTCAGGATTGCGTTGAGAGTTTCATGGTCGAAATTCAGCTTGCCTTTCCAATCGTCAAACGCCTCTTTGAGGAAAACGTCGTTTTTGCCGGAGAGCAGATAATTGTAGGCGATATGCGCCCCGTAAATAAACTCCCGAAACGCCTTGGCAAGCTGAAGAATCGCTTTCATTCTCTCGTCCAGAGCGGCTTCTGGAATCTGGTTGAAATTCTTAATTTCGCATGAGATTTTATTGTCCCGATAGTATTTCAGCAGCTGCGCCAGAGCGGAGTTTTTGGACGCAGGAGAGCTGAGAATTTTTCTGCTGATAAACTCCGCCTCGTCGCAGGTCAGATTCATATTCAATCCTTCTCGCCAGTTGTCGATATTCCATGTTACCGGAGAGTATATTGCCGGATAATCAAAACAGGCGTCTGGAGCGTCTTCGAAGTAATCGTCATTGTTTTTATTGTCTCGAACAGACGGATTTCGCTTTTTTTCTGTCTCGACCGCGTTCTTATAGATTAAATCGCACATCTGTTTAAGCGACAAATTGGGGTTGATCATGCCGAACGTTCTCAGTGCGCCCCAGTAAATGAACGATGGTTTTTGTACGACATTGCGAGCGCGAATGCCAATGATGCCGTGTTCGTTCAATCCATTGTCTTTGAAAACTTTAACCAGTTTGTCCTGAGAATCATTAATGAACCGAATCAACTCGTCAGGGCTTAAGGGGTTGTTTTTTCGAGCGGCTTTTTGTTCAAGAACGTCCGCTTCCCTGAACAAATAAAGCAGAATAACCAGATATTTGGCTCTGGTTTGAATAGTTGTAATGCCGGGGAAAAGCAGGTTGGAAAAGGCGTCGCGAATCGTGCCGATGCCGATTTCGTCCAAGGTTCCTTTTTCCTGCAATAAACTCAGCATTTCTTTGATTTTGTCCTGCTCTGCCTGGTTGTTGTCCAGCCAGCCCAACGACATGGGCTCCGTTTGTTCTGTAGTCATGATTAGTTTTAGGAAATATGATATTATCAAGGGTTTAAGACGGGAGATTTTCCTGCCAATAATAATTATGATTCTATTATACAACCATCATTTTTATTTACAACAGGGGTATGACAGCTTCTGTCGCACCCCATTATTTTTTATATTTTTTGAGTTGACTATTGACATTTGTCTGAATCTGTGTAATAATGATTCTGCGTCGAATAAAACTGGCGAAACGCTTTGCGCTCGCGGTTGACGCCTTACCAATTCTTTCAAACGCTTAAAGAGAAAATAATCATGGAAAATACTATAATTCAGGCTTCCGCAGGAACAGGGAAAACGCATCAGCTGGCGTGTCGCTATTTGCTGCTTCTGTTTTCCGGAGACGGCTCGGAGAATAAAGTTCGTCCGGAAAATATTTTAGCTACGACGTTTACCAAAAAAGCGGCGGGCGAGATTCAAAGCCGAATTCTGACCTGGCTGGCGGAAGGCGCGCTTGACAACGAAGAATGCAAGGCGTTATCGAAAAAACTCAGCGACGCCAAAAAGATAACGCAGAGCGCAGATAAAAGCGCTGTCACATTGAATCTGGACGAGGTGCGCAAGACTCTTTACGAGGTTGTCAAAAGCCTCAACCGCGTCAATATCAGTACGTTGGACTCGTATTTTAATCAGCGCTTAAAGTGCTTTTCACTCGAACTGGGGCTGCCGATGGACTGGACGATTATTGACGACTCTTTTGATAAAAGACGTCGTCAGATGGTTCTGTCGAAAATGTTTCAGGACGAAGACTTTGTCGAGAGTTTTGCACAGTATGTCAAAATCAGCGACCTGAGTCGTTCTGTATACGACCAGATGTCAGACGCCATTAATAAGCTGTATTCCCTGTGGAGAGAAGCGCCGCCGGAGGTCTGGGAAACGTTAAAAATCCCGAGATTCAAGTATAATGACGATTCTTTTAACCAGCTGATTGAAACAACGATCGACTTTTTTTCTTGCAGAGACACGCCGTACACACCGAAGGGAAAGGCGGGGATTATCGCCGATCTGAGCCGAATCCGCACTGAGAACCCGTACAAAGTCATTCCGGAATTTTTAGGAAAAGCGCTTCTGGTGAACGCGTGGGCAGTTCGCACCGCTCCAGCACAGGGCGTTTCATATAACAGAAACACGATTACCGATCCCGATATTGTCAGCTGCTTGATTGATATAGCAACATACTCCCGGGCGTTCCTGTTCAAGATGAAACGAATGCAGTCCGATTTTTATCAAAAGAAGTTATTAACGCTCTTTGACGCCCTGTATATTCAGGATAAAAAGGACAAGGGAGAGCTGGTGTTCGCGGACATCCCCTGGTTTTTGACGCGTCAGGGCGCTGCGGATAACGATTCTGACTCATTCCGCATGGACAGTTCCGTTCAACATTTAATGTTAGACGAATTCCAGGATACGAGTTTGGATCAGTGGCGCGTTTTGGAGCCGCTTGCCAAAAAAACGACAGAAGACAACAACAAATCTTTCTTCTGTGTTGGAGACGTCAAACAGGCAATTTACAACTGGCGCGGCGGGGAATCGCGGCTGCTGAAGGAACTGAGGAAAATACTTCTGGAGGGAGCGCCCCAAAAGACCGTTATTAACGAGGTGGATATTAAACAGTCGCGCCGAAGCGGTCCGGCGATTATGGCTGCGGTCAACAAAGTGTTTAAGGAACAGCTGGGCAAAAATGATCTTCTTGATAAAAGCGAGGGCTCGCTGCAGACGCTTCGAAACGTCGCTATCGAGTGGAGCGAGAACTTTCCGGAACATGACAGCTATCACTCCGACATGGACTCTTATGTTGAATTGCGTACAGCTTCGTATGAAGCGTCAGAGGACGAAGCATCGGGTCCTGACGACTGGCGCATGGCGACGTATGAATACGCCGCTAAAATGATTAAAACAGAATTGGACGAAGTGTCGCAAAAACACGATCTTTCAATTGGCGTTTTGGTTCGATCAAACGAGTCCGGCGCAAAGATAGCGGACTGCATTAAAAATGAAGGTCTGGAATGTTCGTTAGAAGGCAATTCTCCTTTGTTGGACTCGTACGAAGTGCGTCTGGTATTGGCGTTAATGAAATGGATTGATCATCCTGACGACCTGTATTCTTTTTATCAGGTTTGCAACTCCCCGCTGTCGCAGGAGCTTGACCGTCTGGCGAAAGCTCTTGATTTGAACGACAGAGAGTCCGTCCTGGATGTAACGCAGCGGCTGGCGGTTGGTTCGGACGACTGCAAGATTCTCAATCAGCTTCGATGCGAGTTGTTTTTTAACGGATACGGTTTGACAGTTCAGCGATGGGTGAATTTGCTTAAGCCGACTGCAGACGAACGCAGCCGCCGACGCTTGGACATGCTCGAAGAGTTGGCTAATCAATACGATTCTCAAGGGTCGACCAGAACGGACGAGTTTATCGATTATATAACCGACACGTCTCTGAAAAACGTTTTTAAAACCCGGATTCGCGTTATGACGTATCATCAGGCAAAGGGATTGGAATTTGACATCGTCATTTTGCCGAAGCTGGACTCGCCGCTGACCAGCAATAAACCCAATCTGGTTGTTTATGGACGTCCCAAACCGTATGAAATTGAACCGCCAGACAAAATTATTCCGTCATTCAAAAGCGAGCATCGTTATTTGCTGCCGGACGAAGAGCTCAAAGAACTGTTTACTTATGACGAGAAAAGGCAGATGCAGGAGTCGTTGTGCAATCTTTACGTTGCCATGACTCGTCCAAAACGGGCGTTGTACATGATTTTGCCGCCCTTTAAAACCGGCGACCATCATACTTACGAAGACGTTCTGCTGGGTACGCTGGCAAGAGAAAACGGCATAAACAGAAAGAATAAACAGCCGGGGAAAACGTATTATTCAGAAGGCAATCCGGAATGGATTCAAAAGCTGCTCATGACGGAGAACGACGGTCAGAAAGGCGAATCGGAAACTTCAGAAGAAATCGTAAATGTGAGCGCCGATTTCAAATTTGATTCTGGCTCCCGATCGGTTTGCGTCCCCTTGCCTGCAACCTCCTGGACGACCGACGACGCCCCGGAGTCGTTTATCAAAACTGTTACAGCCGAGGTTGACTCTTCGGTAGTTTCGGGTTCGTCCTTGCCGCAGAGTGTGCGAGGGACGCTGCTCCATTGCTGGCTGGCGGATATCGAATGGCTTGAAAACTACAGCGCCGACGACAAGCGGCTTGTCGATCTGGGAATTGGAATCGGCTTGCAGCAGAAGTCGTTTATGAGTTTGCTGCCGTCGTTCAAATCCCTGTTGAATCAGCCGGCTGTCATTTCAGCTCTGACGCGTCCGGACGAATCCTGGGAAGTGTATCGTGAAAAGAACGTTGCCGGGATTCTCAAAGAGGATAACGCCAGATATCTTGTCAACGGCGTTATTGACCGCTTGCTGCTGCACCGCTCCGATGGCAAAGTTGACAAGGCGATTGTTATTGACTTTAAAACCGTTCGGAAAGGGAGCGATTTAGACGAAGTTCTGGATCGGTATACTGGTCAGATGGATGCGTATCGTCAGATTGTCTCGATGATGTACGGGATTGAGATCGGCGCCGTGGAAACGACTTTGCTGATCCTGGAAGGGGATTTTTGACGTTCAAAAGCTGGTAAAATCAGACTCCGATTGTTACAGCTGCCCTGCTTGCGCAATTGTAACAATCGGCTTATTCGTTACATTTTAAACTTTAATATTTTTTTTCGAGCCGTACAAAAAAGTCAAATCGGCACAGACGTGGAACGACTTTTGAAAAAATCTGATTTTTTGACAAGAAGAAGCCGGCGCGTTTTAAATCTTGAGTTATACTTTTTGCAAAAGGATTTTAGGTCACGGTGTCGAGTTGCGGCGCCGATTGTTCTGCAAGGATGCATGTAAATTCAAATTAAATATTATATATGAATTACATGCAAAACAATTATCAAACAAACGCTCAGACGATTCGGCTCTCAAGCCGGTCGTTATTGCAGACCCCCTGTTGGCGCTTGTCTGCAGTCATGGCGTTGTTTGCTGTATTTATCTGCTGTTCAACGTCTTATAGCCAAACTCCAGACCGTTTTGCGCGGTCGTCGGTTCGCCGACAGACGGTTATGCGTCCAACGTTCAATTCGAATTATGACAACTATTCGAAAACCGGCTCCAGTTTAAATCTCGGCGTACAGCCGCAGCAGACTGTTGTCGTCAATCCGTTTGAACGGTTTCAGGGGGAAGTCAGCGCGATAGAATCGGATATGATTCAGGACGCCAAAGACAGCCGCTTTGACCGCTATACGCTTTTTGAAGCCGCTTTGATTGCCGCCGGCAATACAGACGCCGCCAAACTGGAAGGGTATAGACAACAATTTAACAATCGAGTCTATCAGCTGGCGCGGCTCATTCCTCAAAATGCGACAGAACTGCAAAAAGCTCGCATTATTCTGGAATATCTTCATCGCGAGATGTTTCACGATTATTTACTGGAAAGCTCAAACGTGGGGGCGATTTTCGATTCCGGGATTTACAACTGTGTAACCGGCGCGACGCTCTTTAACAGCCTGGCGCGTCACTTTGGCGTTAACGCCGTGGCGCTGGAACTGCCGGGACACGCCATGAGCCGCGTTTATCTGTCTGACGGTACTTACTACGATGTCGAAACGACGTGCGCCATCTGGTTCCAGCTTCAGGATTATCCTGGCAAGCAGGAACAGGTTATCGCCCGGATGCTGGAAGCGGGCGCAGCGTCTCAGGTGGTCGACGCTCCGGTGGTTCGCCGCCCAATCAACGACGTGGAACTCGTTGCGAAGCTGTATTACAACCGCGGCGTCGAACTGCTCAACAAGGAGAACTACGCCGGGGCGATGCACTGTAACGCCAAAGCTCTGATTTTGGATTCCAAGTCGGCGACCGCTCGCGGCAACTTCCTGGCGACGCTCAACAACTGGGCGATCAATGAATCCAAAGACGCTCATTACGATTACGCCATGAGAATTCTTCGTCAGGGCATGAAAATTGACCCGAGCTATCCGATTTTCAAGAATAATCACGTTCATATTTATCATCAGTGGATAGAGCAGCTTTGCAAGCAGTCTCGATACGAAGAAGCTCTTGCGTTGTCGCGTCAGGCGATTTCCGAAGCTCCCGACGAAGAGCATTTCCGAAAGCTGGAAGCGTACGCCTTGATGGGCGTTCAGCGAACGGCTGCCGCCAGAGCCAACGCCGCTCAGCCCTCTCAACCGGTAACGACGACCGTCGCCTATCCGCACCAGTAGGAGAATTAGCAATTTTCAATTAGCAATTATCAATTAAACGGCGCGCTGCGCCGTTTTTGCTTGGCGCATATACCATCCTCAACTCTCGCTCAATAATCAATGGATACCAAACTTCGAATCGGCTGGATTGGAACCGGCGTCATGGGTCGGTCTATGTGTTCTCATCTGCTCAAGGCGGGGTATGAGTGTACCGTCTATAACCGCACCAAAAGCAAGGCGGATTCCTTATTAGAACAGGGCGCGGCGTGGGCGGACTCCCCTGCTCTGGTTGCTCAAGCAAGCGACGTCGTCTTCTCGATTGTCGGGTTTCCCAAAGACGTTGAAGAAGTTCTCATGGGCGACTCCGGCGCGATTGCCAACATGGACGCCGACGGCGCGAAAATTGTGGTTGACATGACAACCAGCTCCCCGCGTCTGGCGGCGGAAATGGCGGACTTCGGGCGCGACCGCGGCGTTGCCGTTCTCGACGCTCCGGTTTCCGGCGGCGACGTTGGGGCGAAAAACGCCAAGCTCTCGATTATGGTCGGCGGAGACGAGCAGGCGTTTGAATTCGTCAAGCCGCTGTTGAGTCTGATGGGAACCAACATCGTCCGTCACGGCGCGGCGGGAATGGGGCAGCACGCCAAAATGGTCAACCAGATTCTTATCGCCGGCACGATGCTGGGGCTGGCGGAGGCGTTCCGATACGCTCGCCATGCGGGCTTGGACATGACCGCCGTCATGCAGTCGGTCGAGTCCGGCGCGGCGGGGTCGTGGAGCCTGTCGAACTACGGGCCGCGAGTTCTCAAAGGCGATTTCGCTCCCGGATTCTATATTGACCATTTCGTCAAGGATTTGGGCTTGGCGCTACAGGAAGCGGCGAGAATGAACATCGACCTGTCCACCGTCGCCCTGGCAAACAGAGAGTATCAAAAAGCGCAGGAACAGGGTCTGGGCAAAAACGGTACCCAGGCGATTTGCAAGGATTAGAATAGTCCCCCTTTTTATATTCAGATATTAAGATATAATTATAATAGATAATATTAAAAAACTGCCGAAAAATGGTAAACTATAGAAGGTGGTAAACTATATTAGATTGGATATTTATTGCTAATATTGCCAAAATATGATCAAATAGTTTAATGTTAACTAGAGTAACAACTGTCGGCATTCTTATATGTTATACTCTTATTTTTTATTTTCTCTATGGAGTAATGTTAATTCATCCAAAACATATATACTGGTCTTTATCCAATCATTATGAAATAGGGGATTGTAAGTCAGTTCAAGATATTGGTCCATATATGTCTTTAGTATGGAGAGATCTTGATATTATTTGCCGTCCTCAACCTAATCAAATGGTTGAAATATACGGAGCTTTTATCAATGCTATTGATATCAAATCTACCAATGGTTTAGTAAAGTTGGACAATAATTATGTATCTTTAGAGCCTGTTTCATTAAAGAACATTCCTCAAAAAGCAACTAACGTTGTCCAGTTGAAACAATATTATCAAATTCAAAATATTCCATTGATATATGTACAATGTCCAATCAAGATTCATAAGAATCAGACGGCGCTGCCGCGGGGAATCGTTGATAAAACCAATCCTGATTTGGATTTATTTCTTGAAAATTTAAGAAAGCAGGATGTTGAAACCATTGATTTGCGCGATATTTTCATTGATAATCCAGAAGAGCATTATGCGAATTATTATTGGTCCGATCATCATTGGAAATCAAAATATGCACTCCTGGCATGTGAAAAAATCGTACATTATTTACACGATAAACATCAATGGCAAGTGGATTTCTCTTTTTTTAATTCCACAAATTTTGTTGAAGAAGAGATTTCAATTGCTCCAAGCGAATTAGTAAGAGTTGGGAAATATTACGTTCAACAAGATAAACCGCATTTTTTAAAATATATCGGCAATAATAGTTGTAATAGTACTCCATTAGAAAGTTCTGACCTGAATAACAATCTTAACCTTGGCGATGATGTAAGAGTTTCCTGGTATTCCCATAGACCGGAACTGAAAAAGACGGTTGTAATACTGGGAGATTCATATACCGGCTATTTTTCACCATATTTCTCTAATTTTTGCAATACTTTGATAGTTATTGATCCGCGAAGGTCAAATGTTTCATTGAAAGAAACGATTAACCAGCTTCATCCGGATTTGATATTGGTTTTTTATTGGGGATTATCGTTAACCAATGAAAAGTGTTTTATGTTTGACTAAGTTTGCATCAATTAGTAGAACAATAATAATTTTGTTAATTATTATCCTGTAGAAATCATGATTTTTTCCAGCGAAATATTCCTGTTTTTGTTCCTGCCGTTTGTTCTGTTTGTGTATTATTGCATTCTGTTTAAATCCAGAACGCTGCAGAACCTGTTTTTGCTGGTGATGAGCCTCGCGTTTTACGCCTACGGCGAGCCGTGGTTCGTGTTTATCATGA
>JAZUMX010000551.1:0-1657 GCA_045603865.1 Thermoguttaceae bacterium | reverse complement strand
CATAACACGCTTCTGTCAAAAGGAATAGACGTCTATCGGAACGACCCGAAAACGTTCGACGACCTGTTCGAGGCGATCCGTCAAACTGGGAAACGCGTTCAAAAAGTGGACGAGGCGGAAACGCTCGTTGAGAGCCTGCAGACGCAGCTGAAGGAGATTTCCGAATCGCGAGAGAAACGCCTGAAAGACAAAGGCGTCGACCCTGACGCCCATAAACCGCGAGTTCTGGTTGTCGTTTGGCATAATCCGCTTTGTATCGTCGGCGGGAACACGTTCGTCGCGGAGTCGGTTCGGCTGGCAGGCGGCGTCAACCTCTCAGACGACCTGACTCAGCAGTACTCCAACATCTCTCCGGAACGGTTAATCGGATACAGCCCGGACATTATTCTTTTTCCTCAAATGGAAGCCGGCGTAACTGCCGACGCGCTGTTGAATTACCCCGGTCTGGAATCCGTCCCGGCTATCAAAAACAAGCGGATTATAACAGAAATCCCCGGCGATATTATCCTCCGCCCTGGCCCGCGTCTGGTGGAAGGCGTCAAAATGCTGGCGGAAATCCTGAGCGAGGAGGGGGAATAGGAGAAAGATTATCTCACTGCTTTAGCTGTGAGATAATCAATAAATAAAAATATCGTAGCCCACACCTTTAGGTGTGGGATCAAATACCGCATAATTATATTAGACGCGCTAAATCCGATTCTGTCCTCGCCCCTAACGGGGCGAGGACAGAATCGGTAGGGAAGCGTTTTGGAGAGGAATGTTGAATTAGTCCCCCAGATAAATCTGGGGGCTACGTTTTTTGAATTGTTTTTATTTCCCACACCTAAAGGTGTGGGCTACGTTGTATATTACTAAGCGCTAAGCGCTCTTGTTACTTCCACGTTCGTTCGATAAACGTCGTGTCGCCGGTGGCGGTAACGAACGTTTCGTGATTGAGAATTTCCAGGTGTCGGGGAATGGTGGTTTTGACGCCCTGAATGTTGAGTTCCGTCAGAGCGCGTTTCATTCTCGCGATCGCATCAGCGCGGGTTGCGCCTTTAACCAGCAGTTTTCCGATCATGGAGTCGTACCACGGCGAGACGGTGTACCCGGCGTGAACGTGCGAGTCCCAGCGGACGCCGTATCCTCCCGGCGGGAAGAAATGCGTGATCGTGCCGGGGCAGGGGCGGAAGTTCATATCGGGATCTTCGGCGTTGATTCGACATTCAATGACGTGCCCGGTGGATTTAATGTCCTTTTGAGTAAAGGGCAGCTTTTCGCCTGCGGCAACCATGATCTGGGTTTTAATCAGGTCGATGCCAGTGAGCATTTCTGTAACGGTGTGTTCGACCTGAATTCGGGCGTTGAGTTCGATAAAATAGAACTCTCCCGATTTATCGACGATGAACTCGATTGTCCCGGCGTTTGTGTATCCCGCCTGTTTGACGAGTCTGACTGCCGCGTCGCACATGGCTTTTCGGGTCGATTCCGGAATGTGGGGCGAGGGGGTTTCCTCGATGAGCTTTTGGTGCCGGCGCTGCATCGTGCAGTCGCGTTCGTACAGATGAACGACGTTGCCGAAATTGTCCGCCATGAGCTGGACTTCAACGTGCCGCGGGTTCTCGATGTACTTTTCGATATAGACGTCTCCGTTGCCGAACGCCGCAGCCGCTTCGGT